>JAEUQD010000480.1 GCA_016789925.1 Bryobacterales bacterium
CGAAGAGTTGCACCTCGAACAGGTGTATTCGCGGGGCATGGGGCCGCATTTCCTCTCAGGCACCAACCACCAGGCCGTTGTCGAAGGCCGTTCGCCCCGGCATCGGGGCGTGTTGATGGGCCGTGTCGTGAAGACGCTGCCCACAACAGTGATTGTCGAGACAGGGGACGCACACAGTCTGGCGCCATTGAAGCCGGGTGACGGAGTTGTCTTCGACGCGGCGGACTGGCGCAGTCCGCAAGAGACGGAAGAAGGCGGACGCCTTTACGAAGTGAAGCCATTGAGCGGTGGCTGCGTGGAACTGGCCTTCGCCAATCGGGCCGTGGATTTCTCGCGGATTCGCAAGGGTGATCTGCTCTGGCGAACGCACGATCCGGATG
This sequence comes from Bryobacterales bacterium, assembly GCA_016789925.1. Classification (GTDB taxonomy): domain Bacteria; phylum Acidobacteriota; class Terriglobia; order Bryobacterales; family Bryobacteraceae; genus JADLDI01. The sequence continues at coordinate 381 of JAEUQD010000480.1, forward strand.
TCGACAAGACGCTCAAACCCTTTCTGGAAGCCCCGGCGCCGGTCACGCAACAGGAAGTGATGGTGACTGTGGTGGCGCGCGAAGCCGAGCCGCTGCGGTGCGAATGGCGTCTGGCCGCCCATCCCGATGTCCGTGTCTCGGTGGAATCAGCAGAACCGCTGGGCACGGCGCAGAGCCGCTCGCTGACGCACGAATTACTCTTCGAACAGTTCGGCCGTTTGGGCAACACCGCCTATCGCCTCAACCACCTGGAGGCAGTGATCGACGGCAAGCCCTTCGCCCCGGCTTCGCTCTTGAACCACTTGCGCCGGCAGGCCGTGGACAGCCTGACGAAGCTTCAGGAAACTCGGCCCACCGTCACGGTTCACGACTCCGACGCGATTCTCCAACAGGAGCTACTCCAGGCCACCAACCGCGACGACGCAGCGCCCGGGCAGGAAGCAAAATTGCACCTCCTGGTCCGCACCCCGGAACAGTTGGAAGCGGCGCTGCCGCTGCGTCCGGCGGGCATTACGCTCGACTACCTCGATCTCTACGGCCTACGGCCTTCGGTGGACCGGATTCAAGCAGAAGGCATCGCGGCCCGCGTAGCCAGTCCACGCGTATTAAAGCCCGCCGAGGAGCGCATCGTCCACTTCCTGCGAAAACTGAACTGTGCGGTGCTGGTGCGTTCACCGGGACTCCTCGAGGCCTTTCAACACAACGGCCATCCGCCGTTGACCGGAGACTTCAGCCTGAACGCGGCCAATGCGGTGACCGCCGCTATGCTGCTGCGGTTGGGCCTCGACAAGATCACACCCACCCACGATCTGAATGCCGATCAAATCGCCACGCTGGCCCGGACAATCGGTCCGGACAAAGTCGAGGTTGTGGCGTATCAACATCTGGCGGTGTTTCACACCGAACATTGCGTGTTCTGCCGTTTCCTGTCGCAGGGGACCAGTCACAAGGATTGCGGGCACCCCTGCGAGAAGCATCGCATCGCCTTGCGCGACGTCAATGGCCGGGCGCATCCAGTGATGGCCGACGTCGGCTGCCGGAACACGGTATTCGGAGCCGAGGCACAGGAAGCCAGCCAGTACCTGGAGTTGTGGCGACGCGCGGGAATCAGGGATTTCCGTGTCGAGTTTGCGCACGAAACCCCAAGCCAGGTCGAGCAAGTGGCCGAAGCGTTCGCCGAAGCGCTGGCCGGGCGGCGTACGGCGCAATGGCTGGGCGTCCAGTGCCGGAAGGCGACGCCCGAGGGCACCACGCAAGGCAGCCTGTTTGTTCCTTCCAATTACCTGAGCCTCCCTATCCTGCAATAAATATCAACAGATAAGCAGGTCTGGAGATATACTATAGCCATGCCGGTTACCAGACGCGAAGTACTGTCCATGGCCGCGGCCAAAGCGGCGGCAACAGGTGGCGTACCCTTGGCCGCCTTCGGACCTCACCGGATTTCCCGCCTGATCGTCGGCGGAAACCCAGTGAGCGGCAACAGCCACTGGTCCAAGACGATGGACCGCGAAATGGTCGACTACTTCACCTCGACCAACGTGAAACGGATGTTGCGGCGTTGCGAAGAGTGCGGGATCAATACCTGGCAGTCCCGCGGCGACCGCCATATCTTGCGGCTTCTCCACGAATACCGGCAGGAAGGCGGGCGCATCCAGTGGATTGCGCAAACGGCCACCGAGATCGACGCCCGGCGAAACCTCTCCGAGAGTGCGGCGGAAAAGCCCATCGGCATCTACCACCACGGCTCGCGCACCGACAAACTCTGGGCCGAGGGCGCCATCGGCAAGGTCGAGGAGACGTTGAAGGCAATCCGGCAAACGGGTGCCCGCGTAGGCCTCGGCACACATATTCCGGAAGTGATCGACTACGTAGAGTGCCGCGGCTGGGACATCGACTTCTACATGACCTGCCTCTACAACCTGAGCCAGGGCGAGAACTTCCAGGAACCGGATCGCGAGAAGATGCTCCAGCGCGTGCGTGACACGCGACGGCAGTGCTTGATCTTCAAGGTGTACGGCGCCACGCGGCGCTGCGCGAGCCGTGAAGACATGCGCGATGCGTTACGGCAGGCCGTATCGTCCGCCAAACCGGACGACGCCATTGTCATTGGCATGTACCCGAAAGAGAAGGACCAGGTTGCCGAAAACTGCGCCCTGCTGAGGGAAGCGCTGGCGCAGACGAGCTAGCCCTTTCGGATCGGCGGCTACAAGGAGATGAGTTTCAGACCGGGAATTTTCTAAAAGTGGCGCTGGTTGCGGGTGGCGACAGCATATCCGCGCTCCAGGGCGCAGGTGCCGACGAGCAGGTCATCGAAAGGGATGACGATGCCTTGCTTCGACGATTCGGCGTGGATCTTTCTCTGAATCGAGGATTACTCCCAGGTGGGCGGGTTCCATGGCTGGCTGCGTTCCGCGATCCCTTCTTCGACGTCCTTCATGAAGCCCTCATCGGGGATGGCGGTGGTACCGCGCGCCTCGGCCAGCGCGATACTCTCCGACAGCAGGCGGCCTTTCGGAAGCGGTGTGCGGATCGTGGCGACGGGGCGATGGTCCTGCTCAACGACCACCTCGACGCCTTGTCGGACCTTGGCCAGGATGGCGTGAACGTCACGGGCGAGTTCGGCTTCGGTAATGCGGAGCGTGCCCATATCCATGATCATAGCGGTTATTCCTCCTCTTCGGCTTCAGCATTGAGCGCGGCCAGAAAGAAGAAGGAAACCACCAGTTCTCCCTGCCAATCGACGACTCGCACGCAACGATAGTGACGCGCCGCTCCAGGTGTTGACATCGCTAGCAACTCTTGAACCAACTCAGCTGAGACGTTGGTGTGTGGGCGTTCCTTTTGCTCGTCAAAGAACCTGGCGTCGTGACGAACATCTTTGCCGCTGATGAAGATCTGATCCTCGATCGTCAATCCGGGCACTCCCAACCGAAGGATCGCCGACGAGACAGCGCCGTAGAGATCGCGAATGTGGAACTGTTTCGGCGTCTCCGCGCGGCCGTCTGGAAGGCGAGCGTCCCGTTTCACATCCGCGACGAACGACCAACTGCTAAGAGGTACACCAGAACCGACGAAAGGGGAGAATCCGCTGTAGACGATCAGGTTGCCCTGACACGCGTTGAGGTGGCTTTGCTTCCCGGGTAATGGCGGGAGAAAACTGGAGTCGAACTTTTCGCCCGAGAAGTGACGGCACATTAACCGCAAGGTACTCCATCGGTCTGCGAAGGCAGTGACAATCTGCGCGGCGAGGAACCAGGACAGGGAGAGTGCCGAAAAGAGCCAAATCTGAGGAAGCAGCGCCAGCGGTTCCGCCAACGGGACATATTGGGCGAGCACCGAGAGGCTGCCGTACGCACTGAGCGCAAGCAAGCCGCTGATCACGAGACTGCGAACAAAGCCCGCTTCCGCGCGTACAGGCAGTGGCGGACAACCGAAGGCAAGTCGATGCCGAATTCCGGCGCGACGGCACGGTGCCGGTTCCGCACAAAATTCTCGTAGATCGAAATGCGGAAGGTCGGCTTCAGGTAACAAGCCGCCGAAATCACTCTCGCCTTCAGGCGAGGCGATAGCGTTCGATGGCATCGTAGTCGAGCGACACGCCGAGTCCGGGCTTCTTCGGGAGATAGTAGCGGCCATCGCGCACCGTGAAAGGTTCGCGCATCAGGTCATCGGCGAGGACATTGGTGACGCTGATGACGTACTCGATGGATGGATAGGCGGCGGACTGGTGGGCTTGAAACACGTCGGCGATGCCATTATCGATCGAGTGTTCGATCCAGATCGGAACCTTCGCGGCCGCGGCTTGGGCGGCGAGATCGCGGGTGTAGCGGCCGAGCTTGGGCGCCCCGGCGATCCACGCTTCAAGCAGCCCTTCGCGAACCCAATCAGCCAATTCGCCCGAGTTGGCAAAGGCGTCGACGTGTTCGGAAATCTTGAGCGGCAATTTGCCTTTGAGGGCGCGGTAACCGTCGCGATTCTCACGCGGGATGGGCGATTCGATGGCGAAGTAATTCTTGAATTTCGCGAGTTCGCGCGTGACAGTCAGGGTCTTCTCGACCGTTTGCCAGGTGGAATTGGCATCTACCCAGACACGGTAGTTCGCGGGGACAGCGGCGCAGATGGCGGCGGCTTGGGCGATAGGATCTTCCCAGGGCCGGGCCTTCACCTTGTGAATTCGATAGCCGAGGGATGCGCCGAGGCGGGCTTCGGAAGCCATCACAGACGGAGCGAAGCACTGGCTCCACCAAACGGGAGTGACGTAGTCGCGGGCATTGGGGGAGAGTAGCTTCGCCAGGGGAACTCCGGCAGCCTGTGCGGCGATATCGTAGACCGCGATGAGCAGGCCGCGGATATTGTCGTCATGCAGAAAGTCCTCGACGGGGCGGCCCTGCATGCTCTTCAGCAGCGCTTCGGTGCGTTCTCGCGGCAGCTTCGATTCGGCCAGCCCGGTGAGTCCGGTGTCGGTCTTGAGCGTGACAAAGGTGAGCACGTAGTCGCTCTGGTCGCGCTTCTGGTTCTTCCAGGAACTGAGCCACGCCTCGCGCACCCGTTCGTGAAAAGGCACCCGGGCCTGCCGGATTTCGTAACCCGAGATGCGTCCCGCCTGCCGTGCGGCCGAAAGGGCCGCGGGCGTGAGTTGAAGAAGTTGCCGCCGCGTCATTGCGGGATTGATGATATCAAGCCTGAGATGCTATCGCGCGGCGGATCTGCATAACGTTCTCCGCTACCGTAGCGCTCTCCGGGTGATTGGGACCGCAGTGGGCGTTGAGGATGGCGAGGGCGCGGAGTGCCAGGGGTTCGGCTTCGGCCCAGCGGTGTTGTTGGGCGTAAAGGCTGGCAATGTTATTCAGGGAATGGGCGACCAGGGGGTGGAGGCGGCCGAAGGCGGTTTCGCGGATGTGGAGGGCGCGGCGGGCGTAGTCTTCCGCTTGGGCGTAGTCTTGGCGGGCGGCATGAAGCTGGCTCAAGTGGTAGCAACAGGACGCCGTGTTGGGGTGGTCGGCTCCGCCCGTGCTTTCACAAATTTGCAGGGCGCGGTCGAGCAGCGGCGCGGCTTCGTCCAATTCGTCTAGCTCGATCAGGACAGAGGCGACGTTGGCGAGGCTGTTGGCGACGTCGTTGTGGTTCGGGCCGAGCGCCTCTTCGCGGGCGGCGAGCACGCGGCGGTAAAGACTCAAGGCTTGGGTAGGGGAGCCCCCGTGGTGCTGGAGGATAGCCAGGCTGTTCAGGCAGTTGAGGGTATCGGGGTGGCCAGGTCCGAGGGCGCGGCAGCGGATCGCGAGTGAGCGGAGAAGGCTCCACCGGGCTTCGACAATCCGGTTGCGATCGTCCAGCGCGCCGCCAAGGGTGTGGAGGACATTGGCCGCTTCCACCGATCGGCGGCCGCAAGCCACGCGCAACACCCCAAGCGATTCGCGGAGCAGTGCGACGGGATCCTGACCCAGCCGGGCCCGCAGAAGGGCGATATTGTGCAGAAGAATGGCGACCGCCTGCGGGTCGGGCGTGCCGCGGGCCAAGGCGAGGGCGCGTTGATAGTAGGCCTCGGCCTTGGCGGGATCGAACTTGTCGTAGAGAACGGCCAGGTCGTTCAGAGACTGGCGTACCGCAAGGTGGATGGGGCCGTAGATCTGCAAATGGAGGCGCAAAGACAGTTGGAGGAGTGATTCCGCGGCGCGATACTGGCTGCGGGCGGCAAGGTAGTTGCCGGCGCAGGAGGGAATCCAGCCCGCGGCGGCGTCAATGACGGTTCCGGCTTCGATGTGGGGAATGAGTGCTAACTGATGGGAGAGCAGGCGCTCGCATTGATTCCAGTTGGAGAAGTCGGGCCGCGGGGAGACACGGGCGACGGTGTTGGCCATCTGGCGGGCATGCTGGGCAGCGTCGTCCTGGGAGAGAGTGTCGCGAACGACGGCCTGGGTGACGCGATGGAGATTGAGGAGCCGGGGTTCCGCCTCCCGACGCAGAAGCGAGTAGCGGCCCAATGCATCCAAGGCCTCCGCCCATTCGAGCGCCTGGGACTCTGAGGCCGGGAAGATCTCTTCGGGGATGGCGTCGGGCGCGAGAAATGAGGCCGCGGTGAGCAGCAGGGCGGCATCGGGCGATTCCCGCTGCAGGCGCTCGATGGCAAGCAGGAAGGCGATCTGCACGGATTCGTGGGAAAGAGCAGAGCGGCCACGGCGTTCGCGGAGCTTCCGGCCCTGGCGGCGGTAGAGCGTAAGATAGCCCGACA
>JAEUQD010000486.1 GCA_016789925.1 Bryobacterales bacterium
CACGGGCACCAGTCGCTCAGCCATGACAACACACACGTGGTCATGGGCCACTTTCACCCGGCGTGGAGCATCGTGGACAACGCGGGCGTGCGGCGCAGATGGCCTGTTTTCGTCGTCACGGAAACCGTGACCATCCTGCCCGCGTTCTCTCCCTACGCCGCGGGGTTCGACCTCCGCCGGCGCTGGCCCGCCGAATTAAAGGCGTTGCTGGGTAAACTGAAGCCCCGTCTGTTCGCGGCCACAGGTTCACGCGTAGTGGAGGTGAGGCGCTGATCCCAACTCGCAAATAATTCCCAGGTGATATGCTTGAAGCAATTTCACGCACCGGATTCTGGAATTCTGGGAGATTATCATGCGCCGCCTATCAGTTCTTTTGCCGTTCCTCGCGCTCTTTGCCAGCGCCCTTCACGCACAAACGACCACCGCCAGCATCATCGGCGTTGTTCGCGACACCTCGGGTGGAATTATCCCCAAGGCGCTCGTCAAAGCGAACGCCGTGGCAACCAATCAAACCCGCGAGGTGATTACCGACTCGGACGGCAACTACGTCTTCACCAATCTGCCGATCGGCCAGTATGAACTTACTGTCTCCGCCGCCGGCTTCCGCACTGAAGTAAACGCCGGTATCGTTCTCCAGGTTTCGCAGCGCGCCCGGTTGGACGTGACACTTCAGGCCGGCAGTGTCACCGAATCGGTGAGCGTCAGCGCCGCCGTGCCGATCGTCAACACGGAAGATGCTGTTTACGGCGACGTGATCGACAACAAGCGCGTCGTCGAGTTGCCGCTCAACGGGCGCAACTTCAATTCGCTCGCCTTGTTGACACCCAACATCCAAAGCGGCGTGCCGGGCGGCGCGACTCTCCAGAACTTCCTCGCCGGCGGAATCGCGGTGTGGGCACACGGCGCGCGCGATACCGACAATGAATGGAACCTCGACGGAGCCAGCATGAACGTCGGCTTCTATAACTGGAACTCGTTCAATCCGTCCATCGACGCCATCCAGGAGTTCAAAATCCAGACCGGCGCTTACTCAGCCGAGTTCGGTTTTCAATCGGGCGCGAACATCAACATCGTCACCAAGTCGGGCACCAACCGCGTTCACGGGACGCTGTTTAATTTCCTGCGCAACGACAAGATGGACGCGCGTGGATTCTTCCCCACCAGCAAGCCGAAGCTCCGCCAGAACCAGTTCGGCGGCACCGTGGGCGGACCCGTCTACATTCCCAAGCTCTACAACGGCAAGGACCGGACATTCTTCTTCTCCAATTTCGAAGGAATTCGCATCCGCCAGGAACAGTTTGGCCGCTTCACCGTGCCCACCGACGCGCAACGCTCCGGCAACTTGAGCCAGACCGCGGCCGGCGCTCCCTTCACCGGAAGTGTCATCGATCCGATATCGGGCCAGCCGTTTCCCGGTAACATCATCCCAACCGCCCGAATCACCTCGCAGGCCCAGAAGATCATCAACTTCTACCCCCGCGTCAACCGGCCCGGTCAGGTGTTCAACTACGAAATTCTCGCCCCCGTCCTCACCGACAGCGATTCCACAATCCACCGCATTGACCATCGCTTCTCATCCAAGGACATGTTTTTCGCGCGCGGCGCTTACGACAACCGCGACCGCCCCGATCCGGAGTTCTATCCCGGCTTCTTCCGCCGCACAGGCCTCAAAGCCTACAACGTCGTGGCCGGCTACACCCGTGTCTGGACCCCCGCCGTTATTCAGGAAACCCGCGCCTCCTACAACCGCAGCTTTATCTTCCAGGCTGACCCTCGTGAGAATACGAATTTCAGCGTGTTCGACACCCTGGGCATTCCCAACATTCCCGCCGCCGGACAAACCAACGGCTTCCCCTGGATCGCCGTCGCCGGCTACTCCGCCTTCGGCGACATGACCAACAACCCGCTCATCCAACCCGACAATCTCTACCAGCTCGCCAGCAACTTCTCGATCAACCGCCGCCGCCACACCATCAAGGCCGGCTTCGACGTTCGCCAGGTCCGCTCCGATCGCACTCAAGGCCTTACGGTCCGCGGCCAATTCAACTTCGAAAACACCAACCCGGTCGGATCGCGCAATTCCTTCGGCGATCTCCTCCTCGGGCTGCCGCAACAGACTGTTGTCGGAAGCCGCGCCTGGACCATCCGGATGCGCAACCACCGCATCGGCCTCTTCGTTCAGGACGATTGGCGCGTGTCGCCGAAGCTGACCTTGAGCCTGGGACTACGCTACGAGCCCAGCACTCCCGTGCACGATTCGCGCGGTGAAGTTACCGGTTTCAATTTCGCTACTGGAACGCCCATCCCCATGCAGGCGGGCACGCCTTTCTATCCGAAAGACTGGAACAATCTTGCGCCGCGCTTCGGGTTCGCCTGGCGGCCGTTCGCCTCCGACAAGACGGTGATCCGCGGCGGCTATGGCATCTACTACAACTACACGATGAACCTTGCGCTCTTCCGGCTGGGTAGCAATCCGCCATGGGCGATCATCAACACCTTCATCGCCAATCCCGGCGCCCCGCCCATCACCTTCGACAATCCCTTCCCCAGCGCTGTCGCCGGTACGCCTCCTCCGCCCAATTACGGATCGTTGAGCAACGATTTCGGTGTCGGCTACTCGCAACTGCGCTCCCTCCACCTCGCCCAGCAGATCGGCGCGAACGATGCCATCGAGATCGGCTACTCAGGCAATACCGCTCTCGGTGGCGACCGCGGCGTCAATGCTAACGATGCCCCGCCCGGACCCGGCGCGATCCAGCCCCGCCGCCGCTTCCCGCAGTATGGCGTGTTGACCGAAGTCCGCTCCGACGCCAAGACCTTCTACAACGCGGGCTCAATCAAGTACACCCGCCGCTTCAGTTCCGGGATGACCATTCTCAGCTCCTACACGTTCTCCCGCTCGCTCGATCAGAGCTTCTCTTCCGTCGCCGGCAACCCCACCGGCGGCGCGGTCTCTCAAACCTACCTGAACCTCTCGCAGCGCGGCCTGTCGGCTTCACACCGCAAGCACGTCTGGACGACCAGCGCAATCTGGGAACTGCCCTTCGGCAAGGGCCGCGCGTTTCTGAACCAAGGCGGTGCGCTCGGCTACATCGTCGGCGGATGGCAGGTGAGCACCATCGGCACCATCCAGTCCGGCGGAGCTTTCGCTGTCACTACCCAGGGCGGCGCGGCTCGCGTCAACACCGGCAGTGACCAGCGGCCCAATCGTCTACGCGACGCCGCCCTGTCCAGTTCCGAACGCAGCATCACCCGCTGGTTCGATACCGATGCCTACGTGGCCGCCCCGCTCTACACCTTTGGCACCGAAGAGACCAGGACACTCATCATGCCCGGCCTCGCCAACGTCGACGTCAATTTGAAGAAGGCGTTCGCGCTCCGGGAATCGGTGAATCTCGAATTCCGCGCCGAGTTCTTCAACTTCTTCAACCGCACGAATTTCGGCCAGCCCGGTTCCGTGCTCGGCACTCCAAACTTCGGCCTCATCGCCGGAGCCGGTCCGGCCCGCGTTAGCCAGATGAGCCTGAAGCTCGTATTCTGATCTTAAGAATGCGGGGGCTGTACTTAACGTTCTGTTTGGGCTTCGCTCTCCAAGGCGCGATCGATCCTGATTTGCCCTCACAGGCCCCTATTGTCCGCGCGGCTTTCCCGCCAGGGGCCCAGCGCGGCACTACCATCGAAATCGAATTGACCGGGCAGAACCTTCACGACGCGCGGAGTATCGAGTTCGCCGGCCGTGGCATCCGTGCCGAAATCGCCGATGCCTTCGCGTCCAGGCTAAAGGTCAAAATCACGATCGACGCCACCGCCGAAGTCGGACGCCGCGAGTATCGCCTCACCACCTCACGCGGCGTCTGCGCGGGCGCATTCGACATCGGCGCGCTCCCTGAAATCGTCGAAGCGGAGAATAACGACCACTGGCAAAAGCCCCAGCCCATCATGTTGCCCGTCCTCGTGAACGGCGTCATCGGCAATGAGGACTGGGACCATTTCCGCTTCCATGCCTCGGCCGGACAGAAGATGATCTTCGACGTCAGCGCCACGCGCTACGGGTCGAGGCTCGACTCCGATCTCGCCATCCTCGATGCGCAGGGCCGCGAGCTTGCCTGGGTCGACGACACCACCATCTTCGGCGACCCTCATCTCGAGTACACCTTCGAGAAAGACGGCGACTACATTGTCCGTGTCGGTTCACTCAATGGCGGCGCCAATTACCGGCTCGCCGCCGGCGTGCTTCCTTATCCGCGCCGCGTGCTTCCCGCCGGTCTGCAAGCCGGGCAGCCCACCGAACTGACCTTCACCGGCTCTCTGCTCGATCAAGTGGACGAAGTCTGGATCGGCGACCGCCTGGCGAAAGGGCAAATCCTCAGCCGTGCTGGCGACACCGTTCGGGCGCGATTTCAAGTCCCCGCCGGTACGCCTCCCGGCCGCTATCTCGCACACGTGGCCGCGGCGGGCCGCGAGGTCGCACTGCCCACCGAAATCCGTGTCTCGCACCTGTCCGAGGTCACGGTCGCGGCCGCCCCATCCGAGCGCGCCAACGCCCAACCCATCTCGCCCTCCGTCGTTCTGAACGGCGTCATCCAACAGCCCAAACAGTCGCACTATTTCCGGTTCGAAGCCAAGGCTGGCGAGACGTTCCTGGTGCGCGCCGAATCGATGAAGCTCGGCTATCATCTCGACCCCACCATCACCGTCCTCGACGCCGAAGGCAGAAAGGTCGCCTTTGCCGACGACCCCGGTATTGACGACCGCGCCGACGAATATCAACTCGATCCCGACCTCAGCTTTCGCTGTGAAACCAGCGGCGTCTACTTCGTCGCCATCCGAGATGGAATGTACCGCGGCGGCGAGCAACTTCTTTACCGGCTCACCGTGCGCCGCCAGGCCCCGGACTTCTTCCTCGAACTCCGCGAGCCCTTGAAATCCTTCTACGCCGGCCAGCAGGATACCGTACAGGTCCGCGTCCGCCGCCGCTCCGGCTGGAGCGCTCCTGTCGAAGTCTGGGCCGAGGGCCTGCCCGCCGCGATAACCGCCGAACGCCAGGTCGTCCCCCCGGTCGATTCCATCGTCAAAGACACGTGCGGTGTCGAGCGGGTCATCGACGGCTCGATTGTCTTACTGCCCATCCGTGTCGGCGACCTTGCCTCTGGCGTGTTCGACATCAAAATCAAAGGCCGCGGCGTGATGGACGGCCGCACCGTCGAGCACGAGGCCATCGTCCGCTACGGCCACAACTCCGTCGGCCATCTCTATGGACCCATGCAGATCGCACGGGCTCAACTTACCGTCGCTCAACCGCCGCCCGTGCTCATCACCGCGCCCGATTCGGCGACCTCCACCGTCAAGCTCGCGATTCGCCGGTTTGGC
>JAEUQD010000501.1 GCA_016789925.1 Bryobacterales bacterium
CGCTGCGTTCAACGAACCCGACACGGGAACAATGCCCTTTGCAGGCGTGCCTCTGGTCTCAGCCAGCCGCATGGCCGCATCCGCAGTCCCCTTCTCAAACTCCAGCCCCGGCCAACGGGCTGCGATCTCCCCACTTGCCGAGGCAGCGGCGCGCATGGGTTGCCCGAACGCCGCCATCAGCGCGGCGACATCAACTCCCCGCGCCGTCAGCTTCACCGTGCTGATGCCCGCCGCCGCGGACAATGCCACGTCGGCCGTCCCCCGAATCGCCCCCAGGCTAGAGCTCGCATTGAGCGAATCCAAGCGCACTCGAGATGCGGCGCCATCGTAGGCCATCTCCGCTTTCACGTTCACGCCGCGAAAACGATCCAATGTAAGGTCTTGACCGTTCAGGCGTGCGGTTGCCTTCAACCGGGACAATGGCCCACGCGCCGTCCAGGTGACGTTCACCGTACCGGAAGCCTGTTGTTCCACGCCTCCCAGGCGCAGAAGCGATCCCAACTCCAGGGTGCTGTCTGCCTTCAGGTCGAGTTCCGGAGCCTGAAGTTTGTCCACTCTGCCGGAGACATTCAGTTGGGAGTTCGCCGCCTCGATCGCTACGCTTTGCAAATCCACAACGTCGTCCAGCAACCCGACGTGGGCGCTCATGCGGCCCAGCGCCACGTTTCGGTCCTCAAACATGGCGCTTCCACCCGGAAGTGTGGTGAGGCGGACTCCGTGATTGCCCGTGAGTACGTTTCCATTCACCTCGCCTCGGTCCAGCGGGACGCGGATCGTCACGTACCGCCGCCGGTCTTCGTACTGAACCATGCCGCCGCGGATCACGAAACGCTCGACAAAATACTCGGCCGGTTCGCCGGAGGATTTCGCCGGTCGGGGGATGTTATCGCGACCCGCATCATCGGTGACGACGTGGATGGCCGGGTTTACCATCAACGCGTCTTCGATATGAATCTTGCCCCGGAGCAGCTTTGACAGACTCAGGTCCACATCCACTTCGTCCATCGTCAATAGCGCCGGCAGATCGGGAGTTTGCTCCGATCGCACAACCACCGAACGGAGTGATGCCGACAGTGTCAGCAGGTTGTAGTGGAGATCGGACGCCTCGATGCCGATGCCCTGCCGGCGGAGGATGGTTGCCGCCTGTTCCTGTACATAACGCCGCGCGGGGTGCGTGTGCAACAGGACAACGGCCAGCACAAGAGCCGACAGCGCAACGCCGCCGATCCTTGTGCCCAGGCGCAACCATCGCGGGGCCTTCCGCGCCATCGCTTTAACGGCCCGTTTGCAGGACTGCTCGTACCTTTCGCGCCTCCGGAGCATCCGGTTTCAGCCGGAGAAACATCTCAAAGTGGGACAACATCTTGTCCTTCCGGCGCGTTCCGTTGTAGGCCATGCCCGCGTAGTAATGTGCGTAGGCGTGGTTGGGATCCGACTCCAGATAGGTCTCGAGACTCTTTACGGAGTCCTCAAACTTCTTGTGGTGCAGTTGCACCAGCGCGCGTGCATACACGGCATCGTCACCACTCGCCCCATCGAGTTCCGCCTCGGCCCGGTCGAATTCCTTTTTCTCCGCATAGAGACGCGCAAGGGCGCCCTTGGACTCGCCGCCCGGCTCCAATTCGGCGGCACGGTTCAACTCGTCAGCGGCTTCATCGAACTTCTTTTGCTCGATCATCGCCAGTCCGAGAAAACGTCGCGCCCGTGCACTATCTTCATGGTCGGCGACAAAACTACGAAGTTCCGACTCGGCTTCGGTGTATTTACCTTCTTTATACAGCTCAATACCACGACGGCTATCCGCTGCAAACATGGCACTTACGGCCAGGAGTCCGAAAAGAAGTGGTTTCATGTCAGCTCCTTCTTTCATTCGAGTCGAAGACTACACTGCATTTAGCCTTCCATTCTCCTGATGCCTTCGATGGAGTTATGGTTTCAGTGACGGGAGCGGTGTTTGGGGGCGGGATGGACCCGCACAGAGTTAGACGTCGACGCCAAAATCCTTCCACTCGATCACCTTGCCCTGCCGGCAGGCTTCGTTGCCCATGATCGCCGTCAGCGCAGCCTGGGCGCCGATCACCACGTCGGCCGGCGACTTCGCACCGTGCCTCACGCAATCGAAAAAGGCCCGGATATGGGCGTCGTTCTTCTCTTCCACCTTCTCGGCCAGCACGGACTGCGTGGTCCCGTCGAGCGGGTAGAAGTTGGTCGAGTAGAGTAAATCGACGGCGCCCTTGCTGCCGAAGACAGCAATCGTCTGGTTGTTCACAGGCATTCCTCGCGGATGGAACACCATCTGCGTAAACGACAGTTTGGCGCCGTTGGCGTATTCATAAGTCAGGCTCTGGTGATCGTAGATGTCACGGCCCTGCGGTTCGTTCTTGTGCAGGTTAATGCCCCCGAAGCCCGCGCAGCGGATGGGATGCTGGCCGATCGCCCAGTTGCACGCGTCCAGGTTGTGCACCGACTGCTCGACGAGATAGCCGCCCGACTTCTTGAAGTCGTAATACCAGTCGCCGGAAGAACCGTCATAGGGCAGATCGCGCGTAGCGTGGCGCTGCGCCTTCACGAATAGGATGTCGCCGATCGCCCCTTCATTGATCTTCTTGATCGCCGTGCCCAACTGGATCATGGTGCGCATCTGCTGGCCGGCGACGAATACTTTGTTGGACGCTCTGGCCGCCTTCACCAGGTCGCGGATTTCCGAGGGAGTGGTACCGATCGGTTTCTCGCAATAGACGTGCTTTCCAGCTTTGAGCGCCGCGACCGCCATCTCCGCGTGGAGGTAGGGCGGAGTCGCAATGTAAACAGCCTCGACGTCTTTGTTGTCGATGATCTTGCGCCACTCAGTAGTGGTGGAAGGATTGTCCTTCGCCGCAACCGTCGCGGCTTTGTCCAGACGATCCGGCTTGTTGTCACAGAGAGCCACCACGCGCGTGTCGGGTTGATTCATCACCGCCTTCAGCAGGTAAGCCCCGCGATTGCCCACGCCGATCATGGCCGTGGCCACCTTCTCGCTGGACGCCTGGGCAAAGATAGGCCGCACAGCCGCGGCGGTACCGAGGACAAAGTATCTTCTGTTCATGTTTAGGCTCCTGATCCTAGGGCAATTCCTTAATTTCGACTTTCCGATAATAAACTGGCCAACCCTCTGACTGCAAACAGATGTTGCCTTCTTCCGGAGAGGCTCCCGTACCCTCGTTCACCACGACACCATTGAGTTCCACCGTTACCTTGCCGTTGGCGGAGGTGATGACGTACCGGTCCCACGTTCCGAACTCCGGCCGGTCCTTCACGAAAGGACCGCGCTTGGCCCCCGTAATCTTCCCTCCACGCACCCCGAACAGGCTGCCTGCCTCGCCGAAGTAGCCCTGCACCTCCAACGATGTCGGCCACCCGTTCTGAATGGGTCCGGCGTGGATAAAGAAGCCGGCGTTCGGCCATTCGTTGCCTTTCTTCGGCGGCTTCCATCCCTTCTGGAAGCGCCATTCGGCGCGCAGGATGAAGTTGCGGTATTTCTTCTTGCTGCGGAGGAAACCGTTGGGTTGGCCCGTCGTGGCGATCGTTCCGTCGCGCAGCATCCAGGCTTCGGGCGGCGTGTCCCCCTCCACTGTCCAATGCTCGCTGAGGTTGCGCTTGGGCATCAGCGATTTGAATCCGTCCGCCGCAAACAGCGGCAGCCACAGCAGCAGGATGATTAAGCCTCGGACCATTCGATACCAGACTACGATATTTCTCCCTCACTGCGTTTCTTCCGCTAGGCTGGGAAGGATGTCCGCGCGATTTGGCGTGATTCTCCGGGTGGTGATGTTCCTGGTGTTTGGGTACATCACGCTGCGGCTATTGGCCGTGTTTCTGTATCCCATCTTTGGCCTGCTCATTGCCTCTGTGGGCGGGGCATTCGCCGGGGCCTCCATCGCCAACACGTTGGCGATTCGCATTTATGAGCGGGCGCGGCTGTCCGACATCGGACTGCATTGGACAGCCGCGTCGGGCCGAAACCTCTTTTTCGGCTTCGTGGGCGGCGTGGGTGCGGTGGCGACTGTCGTGATTCCCAGCCTGCTGTTCGGAGTGGCGCATTTCGAGAAAGCCGGCGACCAGACAGCCGGCCCCGGCAGTTTTCTCTTCCTCGCCCTGGTGCTGCTGTTTGGCGCGGTCGGCGAAGAGATGCTTTTCCGCGGATACGGCTTCCAGGTGCTGGTGCCGGTGTACGGCGAGGCTGCCACCATTTTTCCCATGGCCGTGCTCTTTGCCTCCGTGCACGCCGGCAACCCCGACGTCACCTACCTGGGATTGTTCAATACGTTCGCCTGGGGCGTCCTGTTGGGCTGGGCGCTATTGCGGTCGCGCGATTTGTGGTTTCCCATCGGAATTCACTATGGCTGGAACCTTGCGCTGCCGCTGCTGGGTGTC
>JAEUQD010000506.1 GCA_016789925.1 Bryobacterales bacterium
TCAGCGAGACGTCGGGTGCAACCACGGATTCACGCAAGTAGGCGACACTTCGCTGGCGGCCCACCAGGCTGAGTTCCGGACCCATCCTGCCGCCGCGCGCGCCAACCCGGTGACACCCACCGCAGCCACCCTTGCCCCAGAACAGTTTCTCGCCGTTCGCGCGATTTCCGTTCAGAGCCGGCGCGGGCTTGCCGGCCACGGAACGGATGTAGGCGACCAGGCGCCAGACTCCCTCGGTGTCGAACGTGGCCGAGTAGCCGGGCATTTCGGTGCCGGTCACGCCATCGGAAATGACACGAAACAGATCGTCGTCTGAGTTACCCGCCGAGTAAGTCCCAAGCGTTAAGTCGGGTCCGCGGCCGCCCTCGGCTTTGATCCCGTGACAGGGACCGCAATAGATGCGGAACTGGCCTTGTCCAGCTTCGATGGCGTCCTTCTTGCCGTGGAGGGGATTTTTGTCCTGCGCCACTACAACCAATGCGCCCAGCAACAACCCTGAAATCGCGTGCCTCATGGGTGGCCACTCTATCGCCCCGTGCCACCGCCTGTCAACGCCCCTCAGGCCTCCGGCTTTCTCAAAAACTCTCCGTCGCGGCGGAGCCCAGCCTGCTCCAAGCGGCTGCTGTCCAGACTGCGTGCGACCAAAGCGCCGCCTGGCGCAAGTACGCGAAGCACTTCCCGATAAACGCCTAATTCAGCAGGCGCGCCCTCGTCCGAAACCCAGTTGAAGAAACCGTCCTGCCAGGGAATTTCGTCCGGAGTGGCGGCCACAAACATCACGTTGTCGAGGTGAGCGCCGGCGCGTCGATGCTCGTAGACGGCTTCGCGATCTCCGAGGCACACGACAATTCCCTGGGGGAGCTGCTTGCTCAGCGCCTCCAGGAAGGCTAGGTCAGGGATGGTGAGAAACAGGACCCGGTCGCCCCGCGAGGCCCCGTTACTGATCGAGCTGGACAAGCTGTTTGCCCTCGAGCACAGCCTGCGCGTCTTCCTCGGTGAACTCTTCCACCTTGGACGAGATGTTCATGGAGCAGAACTTCGGACCGCACATAGAGCAGAAGTGCGCATCCTTGAAGCCCTCCTGCGGCAGGGTCTCGTCGTGATAGGCCTGGGCGGTTTCCGGATCGAGCGCGAGCTCAAACTGTTTCTTCCAGTCGAAGCGGTAGCGGGCGCGGGACAGTTCGTCGTCGCGATCGCGGGCTCCGGGCCGGTGTCGCGCGATGTCGGCCGCGTGGGCCGCGATCTTGTAGGCGATGATGCCTTGTTTGACATCTTCCTTGTTGGGCAGCCCGAGGTGTTCCTTCGGAGTCACGTAGCAGAGCATGGATGCGCCATACCAGCCGATCATCGCGGCGCCGATGGCCGAGGTGATGTGGTCATAACCCGGTGCGAAATCGGTGACCAGCGGGCCCAGCGTGTAGAAGGGCGCTGCGTGGCACAGTTCCACTTCCTTTTCCACCTGCAGCTTGATCTGGTCCATCGGGATATGTCCCGGGCCCTCGATCATCACCTGCACGTCGTAGTTCCACGCGACCTTGGTCAATTCACCGAGCGTCTTCAACTCGGCGAATTGCGCTTCGTCGGAGGCGTCGGCGAGCGATCCGGGCCGCAATCCGTCGCCGAGGGAAAAGCTGACATCGTGCTTCTGCAAGATCTTGCAGATGGCCTCAAAGTGCTCGTAGAGGAAGTTCTGACGGTGGTTCTTCACCATCCATTCGGCCAGAATCGAGCCGCCACGCGAGACAATTCCGGTCACACGCCTGGTGGTCATCGGCACGTACTGAATCAGTACGCCGGCGTGGATGGTCATGTAGTCGACGCCTTGCTCGGCCTGTTCCTCGATGACCTCAAGCATGACTTGGGGGGTCAGGTCTTCGACGCGGCGCACGCGCGACAGCGCCTCATAAATCGGCACTGTTCCGACCGGAACGGGCGAGGCGTTGATGATCGCCTGGCGGATCTCGGGAATGTTCCCGCCGGTCGACAGGTCCATGATCGTGTCGGCGCCGTACTTCACCGAATACCGCAGTTTCTCGAGTTCACCTTCGATGTCGGACGTGGTCGCCGAATTACCGATGTTGGCGTTGATCTTGCACTTGGAGGCTACACCAATGCACATCGGCTCCAGCGATTTGTGGTTCCAGTTCGCCGGAATGATCAAGCGTCCGCGCGCCACTTCGTCCCGAATCAGTTCTGGGGAGAGTTGCTCGCGGGTGGCGACATACTCCATCTCCGGCGTAATGACGCCCTTGCGGGCATAGTGCATCTGGGTCCGGATTGGATCGGTTGCGCGATTTTGCAAGTATTCGGCGCGAGTCATACCCTTCAGTGTACAAGGCGCTTCAACCTTGGCGCGCTATGTGTAGAACCGGCGCCGGTGATCTTCCGCGTATCCAGTCAGCCGCGCCGCGACCTCCGGATATTTGTTCAGGACATTCGTCGACTCGAGCGGATCGTTTTCCATGTCGAAGAGGCTGAGTTCGATCTTCTCCTGCCGGTACTTGCCCGCGGCCCCATCCTTGCCCACCTGGTCGACCACGCGGTAGCCGTGCGGCAGGTGCAGCTTCCACTTGCCGTCGCCGCTGAAGACTCCTTCAAAGTTCGGTCCCGTGGAGAACGCGTAGTATTCGTGCGGGTTGACGGCGCCCGGAGCGCCACGCACGAGGTCCCACACATTCCTGCCGTCCACCGGGTTGCGCGGCAGCGACGCGCCGGCGAGGTGGGCGAACGTCGGCAGGACGTCGAGAGTGCACCATGCCCGCCTGGACTCGGTGCCCGCCGCGACGCGGCCCGGAAACCGGACGATGCAAGGGCTCCGGGTTCCGCCGTCAAACCCTGTCCCCTTGGCCTCGCGGAAGGGCGTCTTGCCGGCGTGGTTGCCATACGAGGTCCAGGGACCGTTGTCGGACGTGAACAGGACGAGCGTGTTGTTTTCTACGCCTGCTTTCTTGAGCGCTTTGGTGATCTCGCCCACTGACCAGTCGATCTCCATCATGACGTCGGCAAACAGGCCCCGCCCCGACTTACCTTTGAAGCGCTTGCTCACAAACAGGGGCACGTGCGGCATCGAGTGCGGCACGTAGAGCAGAAACGGATCGTTCTTCCGGCGTTGAATAAAGTCGACGGCGCGCTCGGTGTACCACGTGGTGAGGTGCGGCTGATGCTCCGGCGTTACTCGGTCGATGGTCACCTTCCCGTTATTCCAGTACTGCAAGGGAAACTTGCTGTACTGCTCGGGGCGTTCGGGATGAAACTCCCACATGTCGTTGGAGTACATGAGGCCGCCCGACTCGTCAAAGCCGCGGGCCGGGGGCCGCGTATCTTCCTGGTCGCCGATGTGCCACTTGCCGAATACCGCTGTCTTGTAACCGGCTCCTTGCAGGACGTTGCCGAGAGTCGCGTAGCTGGGATCCAAGCCCCGCGCCCGGGGGCCGTGGGCTCCGAACACTTTCGTCCGTCCCGGATAACATCCGCTCAGCAGCGCCGAGCGTGACGCCGAACAGACGGCCTGTGGCACGTGGAAGTTCGTGAAGCGGCAGCCCTGACCCGCCAGACGCGCCACGTTCGGCGTGGGATAGTCGGGCTTGGCGAAAGGATGGAAATCGGCGTAGCCTGCGTCGTCCAGGAAGATCACAACAAAGTTCGGCGGCTTGGTTTGCGCGCCGGCTGACAGGCCGGCGGCTCCGAGAGTAGACAGCTTCAAGAAGTCGCGACGGGTGCTCCTAGCCACGCAACATCCATAGCACCCTGTGCCGCCGTGACGCAAATGGGCGATACTTTCCGTCCCCTCCGAAAGGCAGTTGGGCCCGCTGAAGCCGGACTACTGTCCGTGGGAAATCAACGTGAGACCGGGCACGCCGACATAGTCTTTGCGGTTATGCGTGATCAGGGGGGCGGCGGCGAGCAAAGCTGTGGCCGCGATCCAGGCATCGGCACATTCGATCCGGCGGCCCCACGCCTGGGCAGCGACCGTTACCTCTGCCCACTTCGCGCAGAGATCCCGGTTGTACGGCAACACGACGAATTGCTCCAGGTACTCACGAAGCCGGCTCCGGCGCGCCTCGCCCCAGCGGGCATCAAGCACCCAACGATCCAATTCCGCCAGGGTCATGAAGGAGATGAGCGGGACTCGATCCTTGAGGTCGGGAAGATACTGGAAGGCAACCGGATGACTCTTGAATAGGTAGGAAACTACGTCGGTATCGACGACGACGGCAGAGCTCATGCGGCGCGGTCTGTGCGGTTATGCCCGCGCCATTCATGGAGGGCCGACAGAAATTCCTCGACGGGCTCGTCCTCAGGCCAGAAATCCCCCAGCAAAACAGTCGGATCGCTGATTGGGCCCTTTCCCTGCTGAGCAATCAGTTCGTCCACAGTGGGGCTGGCGTAGAAGTTATTGCGAGGATCGTTGGACTTGCTCACCGTCAACCTCCATATCTTAAGCATACCGAGTTGACCGCATGCCGGACCACCACTCTAGAAGTAGGGGTCGGGTTGGGGGACGGCGGCGCCGTCTTTGCGGGGGTCGGAGGCTCCGTAGTTGGTTTTGGTCTTGGAGTTGTGGAGGACGGCCTGGCCGCCGCCGACCCAGGAGGAGAAGTCGCCCTGGAGTTGGAGGAGGTGGCCTTTCGCGCGAAGGTCTTCCTGGGCGGAGGCGGGAAGGCGGGATTCGACCATGACATCGCAGCCGGAGAAGTTGAGCTTGGTGAAGCGGGGCGCCTCCATCGCCTGCTGAATGTTGTAGTCGTGGTCGGCCAGGTAGGAGACAAACTGGGCGTGGGCCTGGGCCTGGTTGAGTCCGCCCATGATGCCGAAGCCGATGTGGAGGTTGTCCTTCTCCATGTAGCCGGGAATGATGGTGTGGAAGGGGCGCTTGCGGGGGGCGAGGCGGTTGGGGTGGTTGTCTTCGAGGGTGAAGAGTCCAGCGCGGTTGTGGAGGTGGAAGCCGTAATCGTCGACAACGACGGCGGAACCGAAACTCATGTAGATGCTCTGGATGAGCGAGACAACATTGCCTTCGGCGTCGACAGCGGACAGATAGATGGTGTCGCCGGAACCGGGGATGGGCTGGCCCGGGGTGGGGTTGCAGAGCGCCTTATCGGGATCGATGAGTTTGGCGCGGTTGGCAGCGTAGGGCTTGGAGATGAGTTCGTTGAAGGGGACCGAGGCGTGGCGCGGGTCGGCGAGATAGCGCTGGAGGTCGGCGTAGGCGAGTTTCTGCGCTTCCATTTTGTGATGGAAAGCGGCGGCGGAGAGCGGTTGGTGGTTGTTGAGGGGGAAACGCTCCATGATGTTGAGCATTTCGAGGGCGGCCATGCCCTGGCCGTTGGGCGGGAGTTCGAAGATGCGCCAGCCGCGGTAGGTGGTGGAGACGGGGTCGACCCACTCGGACTGATATTCGGCGAGGTCGGCGGCGGTGAGGGTGCCTTTGAGGCGCTGCGAAGTCTTGAGGATCGCGGAGGCGATAACTCCTTTAT
>JAEUQD010000522.1 GCA_016789925.1 Bryobacterales bacterium
GGTGGTGGCGAGGAAATCGTCGATGGCTTCCCAGGGTCCGGGACCGTGGTTGGGCAGGATGGGGTGCCCGTTGAAGTGGGTGTCTTCGACGATCAGGTAGCTGCCAGGCGTGACGAGGGGACTGTAGAGACGGAGTTCCTCGCGGACGTGGGGACCGCGATGGTCGGAGTCGAGGAAGACCATCACCTTTTCGTTGGGCTGAATCAGGGTCTTGATGCGTTCGAGGATCTTGGGGTCGGTCGACGAGCCGTGGAGGAAGGTCACTCGGTCATGCTTGGGCTTTCCCGGATAGTCTTCGATGTCCACGGTGATGACGCGGCCGTGTCCCATCCAATCAAACAAGGTGGCGTAGAAGAAGGAACTGCCGCCTTTGTAGGTTCCGGTCTCAACGATGACGTCGGGCTTGAGGGAGAAGATGAGTTCCTGAAAGGCCCACATGTCGAGAGGGAGTTTCTGGGTGGGAACGCCGAGCCAGTGGGTGTTGTTGTAGGTTTGGGCGCCGCGGGCGTGGTAGAGGCGGTGGAAGCGTTCGATGACCTTGTCGGGGAGTTTCATCCAGCGGTTCATGCCGACCGCCCCGGCGACGATACCGAGGATGAGGGCGAGTGCCACCGGCGCCAAAGCACGACGGGTATGTGCGGATTGGGACAGTTGGTTGGTCAGACTCTGCAGTTTTGCCGATTTCCCCGGGCATGTCAACCGCCAGTGTCCGTCGGCTAAGCCGGAATCATCGCGTTCTGGCATCCCCAACAGCCGATACGTCCAACGCAATTCATTTATTAATGGGCGCCGCATTTCGAAGGGCGTCTTCAAAGTCTGCGCGACGGGCCTGGCGCTCCGGGAGCGAAGCCTGGTTTCAATTCGAAGACTGTTGTTGAAGAAAACAGCCCTTCGATTGTTTGGGGCTGGACCATGACAAATGCTTCCCTGATTTCTATCAAATGAATCATTGCGAGCGCGCCGGTGTCTGCATATTCTTGGTGTGTAATTGAGGAGGTGCCATGGAAAAGCATCTGGGTTTGGTCGCGTGTTTGGTGGTTTTGTTGACGCTGCCAATTCCCGCACAATTCGCACCGGGGCTGGCGGCGGACATACCATTCGGGTTCTATGCGGGTGACCAGTGGCTGCCGGCTGGGAAATACGAGTTCTTCGCGGAGGGTCGCATGGTCACATTGTGGTCGCCGGATCGATTCGTGTGCCACGTTCTTGTGCTCGGTGGTCCGCAGGCGGACAAGAGTGACCGGCCTTCGATCGCCTTTACAAAGTACTCGAGCGATCGGATCTTCCTGGCACGGCTGCACAACCCGATCCGGACCGTTGCGCATGAACTGGTGAAGTCGAAGCGCGAGCGGGAGGTCGTTTCCAGCCGCGTGGTTTCGCAGAACAAGCCTGAGACGGTGGTGATTCTGGCGCGGCTTAGCCGGTAGGGTGCAAGCCCGTGGTGGCCGGTCCGGTGAGAAGCCCTAGCCGTGATAGGTGTATTGGCCGTTTCGATCAAATGAATCATTGCCAGGGGCTTATTGCCTGAGTATTCTCAGGGTGCATTTAGGGAGGGCGTCGTGAAGAAATACTTGGCTTGCCTGGTTTGCGTGTTAGTTTTGTCGGCACTGCCAGCTTCCGCACAATTACTTGCAAGACAGCTCAAGGCCGACATTCCATTTGGCTTCTATGCGGGTGAGAAGTGGCTGCCCGGAGAATACAGATTCGCTGTCAACAACCATGTCGTCGAAGTGCGGTCGGCTGAACAATACGAAGCCTTCCTGCTCGTGCTAGACAGCGCGAAAGGCGACAAGAATAGTGCGCCTTCAATCACGTTTACGAAGTACTCGAATGACCGTATTTTCCTGGCGCGGCTGTACGATCCGGCGTTTAGTACTGACCGGGATCTGGTGAAGTCGAAACGTGAACGGGAAGTCGTGTCGAGCCGCGTGGTTTCGCAGAACAAGCCGGAGACGGTGATGATTCTGGCGCGGCTTGGCCGGTAGGTTGAGAGCCGGCAGCCGGCCCGCTGACCAGCCCCGACCGTGGCACGGCTGACGGTTATTTCCATCAAATGAATCATTGACAAGGGCTGCGCACTGTAAGGAGGGTGTCATGAAGAGGCATTTGGCTTGCGCGGTGTGCCTGATAATTTTGTCCGTACTGCCGGCTTCCGCACAGTTTACAAGACAGCTGACGGCCGACATTCCATTTGGCTTCTATGCAGGTGACAAATGGCTGGCCGCCGGAGAATACAAATTCTTGGTGAACGACAATGTCGTCACCGTGCAGTCCCCGGAACAACCCGAAGCCCTCTTGTTCGCGCGACACAGCGCGAACGGAGACAAGAATAGTGCGCCCTCGATCACGTTTACAAAGTACTCGAATGACCGTATTTTTTTGGCGCGCCTGTATAATCCGGCCTGGAGTGTTACCCCGGATCTGGTGAAGTCAAAGCGTGAGCGCGAGGTTGTGTCGAGCCGCGTGGTTTGCCGGAATCGTCTGGAGACGGTGGTGATTCTGGCGCGACTGAGCCGATAGGTTAATAGCCGAAGGGGCCGGTCCGGTGAGAAGCCCTGGCCGACGATGAGCGCACGCACCAAGTGCGTCATTGCCGTTGCCAAACGGTCCGTTTTATTCCCGGCTAGTATTCAGGATTTGAGGAGGGCGCGATTAAAGAGTTCGTGTATGTAATCTGCTTGCTGGCGCTGCTCGTGTTCCCTGCGTAATGCCCAGCCGCCGGACTTGCTGATGGCGAACATTCCGTTTGGCTTCTACGCCGGAGAGCGGTGGATGCCTGCTGGCGAGTACAAGTTCTTCGAGCGCAGAGGTTTCGTGGCGATACGCTCTACGGAGGGTGCAGAAACCTTTGTGGTGGTGTTTGGCGGTTCCGAAAGCGGGAAGCAACAACCGGCCGGAGATCAACTTTTCAAAATATTCCGAGGACCGTATCTTCCTAGCCCGCCTGCAGAGTCCGATGTGGGGCAACTCGCCAACTTTGGTGAAGTCGAAGCGGGAGCGCGAGGCCGGATCGAGCCGCGTGGTTTCGCAGAACAAGCCTGAGACGGTGGTGATTCTGGCGCGGCTTAGCCGGTAGCTTGTACTCGTAATCCGGCTGTCCCTGCGTACTGTCCAGGCACCAGAGTGCTCGCCAGGAGGCAAGCAATGAAAGCACTCAGGAAATGGCTGGTGGTGGTGGCTGCCATGGCAGGGACTGGTGGGTACGCCGGGATTGGGAAAGGGGAGGACCTTCGGGTCGTGGTGATCATCAACAACCAAGCCGGTTACGCGGATGCCGTGGTTGCCGGCGCCATGGATGTTTCTGGCCGAGTCTTTCGCCAAGCCGGAGTCCTGGTGACTTGGCAGGAGGCCGCCGAAGGCCCGGTCTACGATCAGGGAGCTGACTTGCTGATCAACTTGGCACGGGCCGCCGGCACGGTCATGGGCATCGAGGGAACGGGATTCGCCGCCGCTCCCGTTGACGGCCGCCCGGGCTACCTGATCTGGGTATTTCGGCCCGCGGTCGACAAGGTGCTAGACGGGAGGTGGCTGCCGGTGCCTCGCTCGGCTCTACTGCCGAAACTGTTGGGGCACGTGATCGCTCACGAGATGGGGCACCTGCTGGGAATGAACCGGAAGCATGCCAGCGAGGGCCTGATGAAGGCCAACTGGCACAAGGCTGAGATCCAACTTGCCTACCAGGGTAAGCTGCGATTCTCAGAAGACGAGTGCGAGAAGATCCGCCTGGCTGTTCGCGCCCGGAATGCCCTGCCCTACCGCGCCATTCACGAAGAGCGGCGGTAGTCGAGTTCGGCAATCACCGGCAGGAATCGGGCGAAGGTCTTGGCCGTAAGAGTCACACCAGATGTTTCCGCAGGGCAACCAGCACGGCTTCCAGGCGGGTATGGGCGGAGAGCTTATGCAGGACGTGTTGAATGTGGTTGCGGACGGTGGCGGGAGTCACGTGGAGCTGGCGGGCGATCGCCGCGGTACTCCGCCCCTCGATGAGTAACTCCAGAATCAGGCGCTCTCGCACCGTCAGTTGCATGGCGCCCGCGAATCCGCCGTCAGAGGAGTCGGAGAGTGAGGCGATCTGTTCAATAAAATGATGGACGGTTGCGTTCAGCCGCTTCTGGTTCTCGATGTCATGCAGGAGGTGGACGAGTAGCGGCTCGCCGAGCTGGTTGCGGGCGGTTAACGAGAGCATGCGCATGGCCCGCCGTTCTCCACCAGAGACCGCGACGGAGATCTCGGAGGGGGGAATCGGTTTGCCTTGCGCGGCGGAGTCGAGCAACGGGCAATGGGACTCGCAGAAACCCGGGCCGCTCGGGTGCCTGCCGGCGAGGATCTGGGCACACGGTTGAAGCAGCGCGTCCTTAGCGGGCCTGCCGAATACCCGCACGGCGGAGGCATTCCAACAGCGAATGAGGCCTTGCGGTCCGACTACGAAGGCGGGTTCCGGGGAACTGGCCAGCAGTTCCTCGATGTCGCATTGGCGCATGTGTTTCGCCCGCCCGCAGTATACGCCGGTCCAAACGTGAATGGAATCAGAATCGGATGGTGAACTGGACGCGCTGTCGGATGATCGGTCTATCCGGGAACGGACGGCGCGAGGCTGGTGATTTTGGGAGCGCCCGGCTAAGCCGGGATCATCTCCTCCGGCGCCGGGTAGTTGGTGATGCCCCATGACACGAGCGCGAATCTCCACGCGAACATCCGCAAGTCCGCCTGCCCTCAGCCAGAACGTGTGTGCCTCGTGGGCTGTCATTTGGACATTGACATCCGGCAGGGAGACGGACACGATTGCCGCCCCGGCTCCAGGAACTCCCGCGCCGCCTCAAGGTATGAGCGATTGACGCGGCAGCTTCCGTCCAGGCGAGTAACCGCCGGTCGAGGTGAATCGTTATATACTGCAAATATCCTGGCCAGGAGAAGTGTCTTCGTGTATCTGCGCGGCTATCTTTCCCTCTTTTTGTCTCTCGCCCTTTTCGGGGCCGAACTCACTCCGGGCGACCGGTACACGGCCACGGAGCGGCGTCACTGGGCATTCCAGAAACGCGCCGAAGTGGTTCCTCCCACGGTGGCGGGCGCGACGAATCCGATTGACGCGCTTGTCTGGGCCAA
Source organism: Bryobacterales bacterium (assembly GCA_016789925.1). Classification (GTDB taxonomy): domain Bacteria; phylum Acidobacteriota; class Terriglobia; order Bryobacterales; family Bryobacteraceae; genus JADLDI01. The sequence continues at coordinate 5,104 of JAEUQD010000522.1, forward strand.
GCTCCAGAAAGAGGGGCTGAAGCCCGCCGGCTCCGCTGACCGGGCGACACTCATACGCCGGGTCTATCTGGATTTGACTGGTTTGCCTCCCTCTCCGGAAGCGGTCCAGGCGTTTCTTGCCGACCGTTCTGCCAAGGCGTGGGAGAACGTGGTGGACGGTCTTCTGGCCTCGCCTCACTACGCCGAGAAATGGGGCAATCACTGGCTGGATGTGGTGCGCTTCGCCGAGACGGACGGATTCGAGTACGACTCGCACCGGACCGACGCCTGGCGCTACCGGGACTACGTCATTCAGTCGTTTGCCGCGGACAAGCCCTACAACCAGTTCATCACCGAGCAGTTGGCGGGCGATGAGATCGACTCTACCAACCGCGAACTCCGGACCGCCTCGGGCTTTCAACGCCTCGGACCGCTTCGCAAGAATGCGGGTAACCAGGAAGTGGCCTCGAGCCGCAACGAAGTGCTGACCGAGATGACCAATATCGTCGGCGCCGCGTTTCTGGGCGTGACGCTCGGTTGCGCACGCTGCCACGACCACAAATTCGATCCCATCCGCCACAAAGACTATTACCGGATTCAAGCTTTCTTCGCAGCTGTTCATGACAGCGATCTGGATTTGGCGACCGAACAGGAGAAGGTGGCTTATAAAGAAGCCAAGTCGTCGCACGATGCGCAGATCAAAACGCTGCGATCGCAGATGCGTGGATTAAAGGATGGCGTTGAGCGTGGCAAAATGCTCGCCAAAATCCGGGAACTGGAAGAAACCGCCCCGGCGGCGCCACCGGCCATCTTCTCGATTCGCAACGACTTCGAAAAGGCCTCACCCATCCACGTCCTGGCCCGTGGAGACCATCAAAACAAAGGCGAAAAGGTCGGCATGCGGCCCTTGGGTATTCTGCTGCCCGAGGGAACGCCGGAGCTGCCCGGTGACATCAAAGCTCCGCGCCAGGAACTGGCCAAGTGGATCACAGACCCCGAAAACCCCCTGACGGCTCGCGTGATGGCCAACCGGATCTGGCAGTATCATTTCGGCCGCGGCATCGTTTCGACGCCCAACGATTTCGG
>JAEUQD010000523.1 GCA_016789925.1 Bryobacterales bacterium
TGTTGCTGGTGAACAAGGAGTCGGTAAACGGGAGTTACAACCGCAACCTGGGGGTCGAATACAACCTGGCGTCGTCAACGAACCATTGGACCGGAAAACTTCTGTACCTGAAGTCGTTCCAGTCCGGCAATCAGCCCGATGGGGGCGCTTATGCGGGGCACTTACAATACAATACGCGGCGCTGGCTTATCAATGGACAGGTAGAGAATGTCGACCCCAACTATGTCGCCGAGGCCGGGTATGTGCCCCGCAAGGGCTTCCGTCGCGGCGGCACGGCGGTGGGCTATACCTTTCTGCCCGAAGGCGGCCGGGTGCTGAGCCACGGCCCGATCCTGAACAGCAGTAACTTTTTCGATTGGTCCGGGAGGCTCGCCGACTATGAGACGACGCTGGGTTACACGGTAACAACGCGCGGCCTCAACGTGTTTTCGACGGCGGCCGGCGCTGCCCACGTGCGGTTACTCCAACCCTTCGACCCCACCAATTCCGGGCGGGACAAGCTGGAAACCGGCAGTGTACACCGGTGGAAGTTCTGGACGACGAAGTTCGATTCCAAGCCACAGAGCGTGTTACGGTATGGCTTCTCGTCGCAGTATGGCGGTTATTATGCCGACGGAACGAGGCTCAATCTGACGGGCACGGTCGGGTATCGTTTTCAGCCCTTTGTGAGTCTCGCGGGCGCCGTCACCTACAATGACATCCGACTGGGTCAGCCCTGGGGGCACACGAGCTTCTGGCTGGTGGGCCCGCGCTTCGATATCACGCTGACGAACACGCTCTACTTCACGACATTCGTGCAGTACAACGAGCAGCAGAACAACATGAACGTGAACACGCGGGTGCAGTGGCGGTATAAACCGGCATCGGACGTGTTTCTGGTTTGGACGGACAACTACCTGCCCGAGCACCTGCAACCGGGTCAGAACACGCCGGGCCTGTTCTCGGTAAAGAATCGCGCGCTCGTGCTGAAGTGGACGTATTGGTGGAACCTGTAGCGGCGCGTGCCTACTCTGGCGCGCGAGCACCGGGCCGGACCGGCGCGGGACAGCATCCGGGCGGGCAGATGTCTGGGCAGGGAGGATGCGAACCGATGGCCAGGCGTTCCTTCGCCGGGTTCATACGTTCGAGAATCAGTTCCCTCACCATGCGGATGAACTGGGGATGAATGCCCACGGTGGGGGCGCGGCGCATCTCGATGTTGAGGTCGCGACAGGTTTGGGCCGCCTCGGCGTCCAAGTCCCAGAGGACTTCGATGTGATCGGACAGGAAGCCGATGGGGGCGATGACGACGGAACTGCGATCGCCGGATTCGGCCCGCCGGCGGAGATAGTCGTTGACGTCGGGTTCGAGCCAGGGCTGGGTGGGAGGGCCACTGCGGCTTTGCCAGACGAGGGACCAACGCGGATGGTTGAGGAGGCGGGCGACTTCGCGGCAGGCTTCTTCGAGTTGGGGCACGTAGCGGGCGCCATCGGCCATGGAGAGAGGGATGGAGTGGGCGGTAAAGACGATTTCGGCGGCGGGGAGCGACGGACGAATACGGTCCGCGGTCGCTTCCAGGAACAACGGGTGATTGTAGAAGGGGCGGATCTTATCGATCTCGGGGGCTCCCGGACCGACTTGCAGGCGCGCGGCGTCGATGTTTTCGCGGTACTGGCGGCAGCCGGAATAGGAACTGAACGTCGACGTGACAAAGGCGATCGCGCGTTTGATGCCATCGTCGCGCATTTGCCGGATGGTGTCGGCGAGCATCGGATGCCAGTTGCGGTTCCCCCAATAGATGGGTAAGGCGGGGCCCTCGGCGTCGAGCGCCTGGCGCAGGGCGGCAATCAGGTCGCGGTTCTGCTGGTTGATGGGGCTGCGTCCCTCGAAGTGGTAGTAGTGTTCCGCAACATCGAGCATGCGTTCGCGCGGGACGTTGCGGCCGCGCAGGACGTTCTCGAGGAACGGAATGACGTCGTCCCGCTTTTCAGGACCGCCAAAACTCACAATCAGTAATGCATCGTAGGGTTGGTTCATCGCAAGTCGCTACACTATTCCTTTATGGCTTCGCCCACAGTTCCTCTGACGCTTGAAGGCTCCTATGTGCTCCATCAAATGATGCGTGTCCGCTGGGCCGAGTGGCGAAAGCTCGATCCGACATCGCGCGCCGCGATTCTGGCGGAAGCCGAACAGGCGCTCTCCGCCGAGCCGGAACAAACGGGCCTGTACTCTCTGGTTGGGCACAAAGGGGATCTCCTCCTCGTCCATTTTCGCAAGACGATGGAGGATTTGAACCGGGTGGAGTGGCAATTGGCGCGGCTCCGCCTTTGGGAGTACCTGGAACAGGCTTCTTCGTATGTGTCGGTGGTGGAACTGGGACTGTACGAATCCACGGCACGCATCTGGCGGCTGTTCGGCGAGCGCGGTCTCGAGCCCGGCACTCCGGAATGGGATCAGGCGCTCGGCGAGGAACTGGCGCGTCAGAAGACGGCGATGGCGCCCCGGTTGTTTCCGAATCTGCCGCCGCACAAGTACATCTGTTTTTATCCGATGGATCGCAAGCGCGGGGAATCGAAGAACTGGTACGAGGTTCCGTTCGCCGAGCGTGCGCGCATGATGGACTTGCACGGCAAGATCGGCCGCAAGTATGCCGACGTGGTCCGCCAGATTATCTCGGGGTCGATCGGGATGGACGATTGGGAGTGGGGTGTGGACCTGTTTTCCGAGGATCCGGTCTGGTTCAAGAAGCTGATCTACGAGATGCGCTTTGACGAAGTAAGCGCGGTGTATGCGTTGTTTGGCGTGTTCTTCGTGGGGGTGCGCACGGCTCCTTCGGAATTGGCGGCGCTGCTGGCCTAGCGTATGAATCGCCGTGGCTTTCTTCTCGGCGCTGCCGGCGTTGCGTTCGCCGGCCAGGAGAAGGACGACGGCTATCGCGGTATCTGGTATTTCAACCAGCCCTCGAACGACCAATACGTTTATAAATACAGCGGGGGTTTTGCCACCTATCCCCAGCAGCATGCCCCGATCGCCATCTACTCGGCGCAGGCTCGCAAGACGTTCTTCTGCTACGGCGGCCGTCCCAAGGAGAAGAATGAACTGCTGCATATGGTTTCGTATTTCGACCACGCAACAGGGACCGTGCCGCGGCCTACCATCCTGCTGAACAAGCGGACTAACGACGCGCACGATAACCCGACTCTGTCGCTGGATGCGCGCGGGCATGTGTGGATCTTCTCGAGCGCGCATGGGACGTCGCGACCGTCCTTTAT
>JAEUQD010000378.1 GCA_016789925.1 Bryobacterales bacterium
ACCGAGGCGTTGTCGCGCCACGTGCTCGAGACGATGTAGCAGCGCTGCTGGAGCGCCCGCGCCGCCGGATGTGCGGTTTGCGGCGACTGCGTCGGCCACGCGATCAGTTCCGCGCCTTTCTTCGCCAGTTCCCTCCAGCCGGGCTCGAACTCCATGTCGTAACAGATTTGGACGCCGAGCTTTCCGAAGTCGCAGTCGAAGACCGGGAACGCCTCGCCGGGCGTCGCGCCACCCTCGAAAATCTTGCCGTCGGCCGAGGGGACCAGGTGGACCTTGCGGTACGTGCCCGTCACATTGCCCTTGCGGTTGACCAGGACAGCGGCATTCGAACAGCGGTTGGCCGCATCGCGCAGATAGGTGGGGACGATGAGGTAGGAGCCCATTTCGCGCGCCTTGCGGGCGAACGCGTCGCCGACAGGGCCATCCCACGACACGGAGCGGGCCAAAGTCTCGCCGCCGCCCTCGCCCGTGATCACGGTTTCGGGCAGAATAGCGAGGTCGAGACCGCGGCCGTATTTCTTCTGCGACAGCGCCTGCATCCGGTCCAGAATGCCGGTGAGTTCCTCGAGGCGCTTCTCCAGACCGGGATGCTTCACCCAGAACGCCTGGACCACACTACCGACAATCACCTTCCGCGGCGCCTCACCCGCGGTGCTCGGTGTCCGCGTGGCGGCTGCCAGCGAGCCGGCCCCCACCAGAAACGATCTACGGTTGACCATCGCAAGAGCCCCCTTCGCCGAGTATCTTACCGTACTCCAGGTGGGGCGGCCTTCAGGCCCGGCGTTTGCGGGCTGAAGGCCGTGAACTGCTTATCAGAAGTTTTTCAGGCGGTCAGAGAACTAGAGCGGGAGCAGAAAGGTGCATAATGCCCGAAGGAGGCTACTGGAAAAGCATGGCACGTACCCCTAGTCAGATTCTCGTTGCCGCGATTTTGCTTGTTGTTGGATGGGCCATCGGCCGAGCCCAGACATCTGCGCCAGCTTTTGAGTTGGTCGTGGACGCGCCGGGTGGTGAAACAAGAATCACTTGCGCCAAGGGTTGTCGGCTCTCCTGGGTCGAGCGGGGAGTGAACCCCAACGCGAGACCGGCGGCGACCTTCACCTATAACTGCACGGCCCCGCGTTGCTCGTCTGGCAGGGTGGGCGGCTGGCCCGCCGAATAGCCTCGGTTCAGGCAGGCTACGGTCTCGGTGCTTGCCCCAACGGCACGCTGAATGTCGCGTGCGAAGTGGTCGTGTTTCCCGCCCCGCTAACCGCCATAGCGGTGATCGTGTACACACGGCCGGTACCTGTACCGGACCGCTCAGCACGCAACTGCACCTGCCGAGGTTGTAGGCCAGAGCCGGTGATCACAATGTCACCCGGCTTGTCGCCATCACCCAAGCCATTGTCGGGTTCGTTGCTGATGCCCGTGACGCTAAAGGAAGCCATGCCGGAGATTCCCCCCGCCGACGCGCTAATGGTGGCCACAGTCTCTAACTGGTGGTTGGGCGGCCACAGGATGCAACCGGCAGGAAGCCCGGAGATGACGGGAGTCGTCTGGTCGATCTTGATCGTGACCGAATTGTTTGTGGACAACCCGGCACCGTTCGTTGCAGCGCAGGTTATGACACTGCCTGCCGTGTCAAACGTCAGAGTTGTCGTGCCGCAGCCGCTGCTTGAGCTGATACCGGTTTCTGGATCATAAACGTCCCATGTCACCGTAACCGCGCCAATGTACCACCCACCTGTTCCGGCCGTGCCTGTCACCGTAGGAGTGATTACGGGTGCCGTAACGTCCGAAACAACTTCAACTGACCCACTGTCGCATCGCGCCCCCTGTGGCCGCCCGACATCGCGTTGGTCAGTCGCTATCACCACCCCATTCGCGTCCGTACAGTCGCTCGCGGGAATAAGGTCGATCGCCAAACTACCCATAAGCGGTAGGTGTGTCGGTGTCGTGCCCCCGTTGTTCGTAAGCGGACCAAGTGCCGGATTTACATTGTTCAGATCCCCGAGCCCAGCCAAACTGCACGACCCATCGCTAACTACGTTGTGCCCCAACGAAACTGGTGCTACGGAATAACAATCGCCGCCCAGCCCTTGAGCAGGGCTGCCCAGGATACTGTTCTTGAGTACCACGCTTCCGGGAGGGCTAAACGCGTCAGCGATTGCATCGCCGCGCCCCTGAAGACCCGCAGGGCCATCCGCACGGTTCTCGAAAATAGTCGTGTTCACGATGGTGATGGTCGGAGTGCCGCCGAAACTCAAGTTCAACACCCCACCACCGCCGTACCCGCCAAAGCTTCGGTTGTGGGAAATCGTACTATTCAAAAGCAGAACCGCACCGCCGTAGCTGTTGTAGAGCCCGCCGCCCTCGCCCGAAAAGCTGGTAGCTAACTCGCCATCATTCCCCGTAATAGTGCAATTCGTGATTGTCAACCGGCCGCCAAAGTTGGCAATTCCCGGACCATACCCTCCCTTTCCGCCTTTGATCGTGATACGGTCTAGAAACAAGCCGCCAGTCGAGCCATTCATAAATATTCGGAACTCTGGAGTGCCGGCGGCGTTACTTCTCTCGATGGTCGCACCGTTGCCGTTTATCTGAAGTGGGCTGGACGTCACAACATAGGGCAGTCCACTTGGACCGCGCCAATCGGCCTGGGCCACCGCACTAAGTGTGTACGTCCCGCCCGAAGCAAGGTTAATCACATTGGGAACGCCGCTTGCGTTTGCGGTGTTGATTGCCGCAATCAATCCGGGGACGTCTCCGTCAGCGATGTGAAAAGTGGCGCAGGGAGCAGCCGTAGCTGCTAGCACCAGAAGAATGGATGTACCGCTAAGTCGAATCATCAGTCTCCTCCGAGAGTCTCGTGTTCTGCCGCATGAGCCATCATGCTGCAATGTTTTCGCAGGTCCCGCAAGAGATCACGCAATAGACAAATCCGCTCTTTGGAACCATGGGCGCTGCTTCTGGAGAAGTGAGCCCTCCCAAACCTGCCGCCTCGGAAACGGAGCGAATGATGAAACTGCGAGACGTGTTATTGAAAGCAAGAAGATCACCTGGTGGGAGGCGGCCGGGATCATCGGGGTGACCGACCGGACGGTGAGGTGATGGCGAGAGCGAATGCCGCGGTGGAGACGGTGCTGCGACTCTACCAGGAGACTTACTTCGATCTGAACATCCGGCACTTCCACGAGAAGTTAGCGGAAGTGCATCAGATCGAGCTGAGTTACACCTGGGTGCAGCGAGCGCTGCCAGGGGCGGTGTTGGTGGCGCGGCGCAGCAAACGGCGCAAACACCGGCGGCGGCGGGAACGGCGGCCGATGACGGGTATGCTGCTCCACATCGACGGCAAGCAAGCACCAATGGTTCGGCGACGAGCGCGGGTATGACCTGATCGTGATTTTCGACGACGCCAATAGCGAGATCTACTACGCGCAACTGGTGGAGGAAGAACCCACGCTGACGGGGATGGCGGGACTCAAAGGCGGTGATCCAAGCCCAAGGACTGTTCTGCCGCCTCTACAGCGGGGTAGCCACTTCTTCGTGACGCCCCAAAGGACTCGGCGAAAGGAGCGGCTCCGGGAGTGGTTGGCCGGCAGAGGCTGGCTACTACTTCATCGAATTCGTCTTTTGTTCGCCTCGCCCCAAAATCGGCATTCACAACTCATTCAAAAATATTTTCATCCCCCTAACCCTCACCCCACCAACCATTTACGCGGAATCCCCCTCCTCCACTTTCCCTCAACTCCGCTCACCCCCACCCTACACTCTCCCCCGGAGGTGAATC
>JAEUQD010000379.1 GCA_016789925.1 Bryobacterales bacterium
TGCCTCCGCTACGACCTCCCCGATTCCCTCGGCTCGCGTTCGATGGTCGAAGTCACCGCGAATGCGACAGTTCCCCGTTCTTGAGATCGCCCCATCCTACGAATGGTGCAGATTGTGATCCAGCAGGATCCTCACCCTTGGCGCCGCCCGCGATCCGATTGGGCAAATGAAATCAACTGTTGAATGGTGGAAATGGACTGATCCGGATAGTTCTCGTGGATCTCTTCCAGTCTTGACCCGAGTTCGGCATCCTGCACAATCGTGTTCGCCAGGATGCGCGTACACCGGACGGTGGGTTGCCCGACACCTTGCCCGCCATGCGTTCAACCAGTTCACAACCGGTCCAATCGATCTGGCGGCTCTCAATATCGGCTTCAGTGATGCCCACTGCACGGTTCCTGGTCCCATCATAGCCATTCGGGTTCCGTCCAATAGGGTCGCAGGTCATCGAGACGCGGAGGTAAGACGCGTCTGGAGGGCGAATCGTTAAGACCATAACTACCACAGCCTAAAGGCCGAGCAGCCGGACTACGCCCGCGGCGTCCGCACCGGACTCCCTTTCCCCCAGACACGCCAAATCGTCTTCGCGGGCAACCAACCCTCCGCCCTCGCCGGCTGGTGCCGCCTCACCGCCGCTTAACGCAGTGCCGCGTTTAGCTTACATTCGGGACAATAGCTAACTACCGTACCGGCAAGACCACGGCCGGACCCGGAATAGCGGCGACGCGCAGCACCAGTGAGGTGGCGCCGGCCGGAATGCCTGCGGGCACCCGGACGTCTACCCGATAGAGGTTCGCAGTGCCGGGCCATCCCAACTTATTGATCACCTCGACGGACTCACCTCCGACGGTAGCCTCTATCGGGGAATTCACGATGTAATTGGAGTCGGTGGGGAATGTCTGTTCGGGACTGAGATTCGGCCGGGTTGGACCCAGACCACTTACTTTCAGGATCAGAGTCTCGCCTCTAACAGCCGGATTCTCTGCTGTAACACGCCGGAAATCTGTGTGATAAATTATCGGTCCCGACGAATCCGACGCTACCTCTGGACGCTCTCTCGGTATCAGCATGACGATGTCTCGTCTGGTCTGCCCCCCACCGATGTTGCGTCGCTCAGCAGGATCTTCCGTGACCGACGCATTTCCTCGATAAGGAGCCGGCGCTGGGCGGGCACCTGCTACGTTGCCCATGGAGCCGGTGACGCCCAAATAAGCGCCGGTACCTCCTACCACTGCCAGATTTTGATTTGTTTGGAGTGATGGAGAGCCTGGCGGGGGCGGTCCCCCGATGACTCCCATGGCATAAATCGTTCCGATGGGCGTACCATCCGTTTCCAACAATTCAACTGTCGTTATAGCGAATTGGCCTCGAGTGACATCGGCAATTCCAAAGCCCGGTTGATACGTCGTGCTGGTGTTCAATCCCATGACGGTGCCACGAAAATAGCCTTTCACCGGTTTTCCGTTGAGGGCCACGACGTCACCTATTCCCTCCCAGACATTGAAGTTTTGGGCGGGCACCTGGGCAGTTGGACCTTTCCGTGTAGCGTAAAGTGAGTAATCTGCAACGTCACGGGCGTACCATTGCATGTTGTCGGTGTCAAAGGTGAGAACGACTGGGGGTATTGGCTGGGCCGCGCACATGATCGACATGCCGCATAGGATGCCGATCAGGTAACAGCAATTCTGTAAGCGATGCATACCTGACTTCTGTGCTGCCGTAGCCGGCTCTGTAAACTTGGCCGAAGAGGTTGTGAAAAGCATAGACGGCAGTCTCTAGGTCGCGTTCTGAATGGGAAGCAAGACAATCGGGGTGATTCACCCCCGCTAACGTAGTAGACTCTTGAAGATACGAAATGGCGAAAACGCCCTCTGTCATTCGAGCCGAAGTTGAGCGGATCTGCTTGAGCCCCGGATTCGAGAACGCCGACCGGCTCAAAGACCTCTTGCGTTACACGGTCGAGAAGAGTCTGGCGGGCAGGGCGCACGAACTCAAAGAGTACACCCTGGGCGTCGATGTATTCGCGCGCGGGGAAGCGTTTGATCCTAAAATCGATTCCCTGGTCCGGGTCACTGCCGGCAAGCTCCGGCTCAGGCTGAAGGAGTACTATGTCGAGAATCCTTCAAGCCAGCTTCGGATAGAGTACCCGTCAGGCTCGTATGCCCCCGAGTTCTCTGAACAGCCCATCAATCGAGGTTGGATGCTGTGGACCGGAGCGGCTGTCGCGCTGCTCATGGTCGTGGGAACAGCCGCCTGGATTGTTCCGTCCCCTAAACCAACTCGGAAAACACTGAAGAAGATTACTGCCGATGCTGCGATCGCTCTAAATGCCGCGATATCCCGTGATGGCAAACTCGTCGCATACGTGTCCAACCGTGAAGGCGAGAGTTTTCAGTTGTACCTGCAACTGCTGGATGGCGGACCGCCGCTTAGACTGCCAGGAATCACAGGCAACGCCAGCTTTCCCGATTTCTCGCCCGATGGCGCCGAAGTCGTGTTCGTACAGGCGCCGGTCAAGGCTTCAGCCGAGAAGGGATCTAAGCAGGCCGGAATTTATGTGACGCCGACGTTGGGCGGCACCCCCGTCCGCATTGTCGATGGCACTGCCGATCCTCATTTCTCACCCGACGGCCAGTCGATCGTCTATGGCAGGGGGCCAAATCGCATCTATTGGGTTTCGAGAAAAGGGGGGCCCCCCAAGCAGATCTCACCGGATCACTTCCAGGCCGCCAGCAGCCCAATCTTCACACCCGATGGCAAGCACATTCTGTTTTTCGGCCGGCCTTCGGGAATCGACGATCGAGGCAGAGACTGGTGGGTGGTTTCACTCGCGGACGGGACCCTGGTTCAAACAGGCGTGAAGACGCTGGTTCGCGATGCCGAAAAATTGCCGGACTCTCCCTTTTACTGCTATCCCTCCGGGTGGCTGGACGGCAAGGTGCTCTTTTGGTGCGATTTCGGGGAACGATCGAGTCTGTTCACGGCGTCGATCCGTGCAGCGCCATGGAGAGTCACAGGACCCATTGAAAGAGTCACCTTCGGAGCCGGTGTACACGAACAAAGGCCGTCGGCTTCCGATTCAGGAAGAGTCGTGTTCACGAGCACGGCTCGCTCAACTGACTTGCATGCAGTGGGCTTGGACTCTCAGGCGAGCGATTTGAGTCAACGCCAGACGCGCCAGCTAACCAGCCGAGGCGCGGATTTGATTCACCATGTGATGGTCACCCCCGACGGTGGGCGCATGAGTTTCAGTCTGAAAGCCCTTCGAAGAGAGATCTGGACTCGAGACTTGCTGAGCGGCCGTGAATCCATGCTGAGCTCGGGCCGTGTTTTCCGATCTGCCATCTCACCCGATGGGAACGAGGTTGCCTACCACGAACCGCGCGACGATGGATCACGCATCGTTCTCGCGCCTTTCGAGGGAGGCATACCTAGGACTGTCTGCGAGAACTGCCAGCTAGTACAAGGTTGGACTCCGGACGGGCGCCGGATTCTATGGGGATACGACAACTATCACGGGCTATATGCCGTAGACGTCAAAACTGGAACTCAGGAAACCTGGATCGACCGTAAGAGATCCGTGCAGGCTGGCGGATTCTCTCCCGACGGCAAATGGCTAAGCTTGTCAACGCTCGGGTTCGATGCCAGGACTCGCGCGGGATATGCCGTGCCGGTCCACAATGGGCGGCCGGGGCCAGAGAGAGAGTGGGTATTGATCAGGAATGGGCCAGAACAGATGCAGTGGTCTCCTGACGGTAGCGCGTTGTACTACCTGTCGGGCGAGGACGGGCGCCTGTGCCTTTATGGCCAACGGCTCAACCCCGTAACCAAACACCCCCGGGGTGACCGATTCGCGGTTTACCACCTCCATAGCGCGGAGCGAAATATATTCGGGACCTGGATGGTGCCATTCAACTTTGCGGTCACCCGCAAGGATATCTACTTAACGATCGTGCGCCAGCAAAGCAATCTTTGGATGCTGCACTAGTTCCAGACCGCTTCATTGTTGCGGCCACCGACCTTGCGTTGGAACTTTCTTTCAATGAACAGTAGCTGTGTCTCTTGAAATCCGGAAGTCGTCACACTCCTCTTCCACGGAGAAGGGGGCCAGTGTGTCTTCTTCACAACGGGAACGGACGAGAGCGTCCGCCGTTCGTACGCCCTGACTCTAACCTTTGCTCGGCCACAAATCATATTCGCCCTGTTTTCGCCTAATCCGAAAATCGGCATTCACAACTCATTCAAAAATATTTTCATCCCCCTAACCCTCACCCCACCAACCATTTACGCGGAATCCCCCTCCTCCACTTTCCCTCAACTCCGCTCACCCCCACCCTACACTCTCCCCCGGAGGTGAATC
>JAEUQD010000566.1 GCA_016789925.1 Bryobacterales bacterium
CAGACGACGTAGCCGGAGAGGTTGACGAGATTCCACTTTTCGACGTTGTGCCGGACCTTGGATTTGTAGATGTCGCCGTTGTGGTCGAAGGGGGTGGCGATGGGCGGCATGATGCCTTGCAACTTCAGCATGGAGAGACTCCTAACGGAAAAGGGGGCAGGCCGGAGCCCGCCCCCTTCCCATTCGATTTGGATGCCTGGCTAGACAACCTTGATGAAGACAATGACGAGCGTGTAGAGCGCGAGCGATTCGATCAGCGCGAGGCCGAGGATGAGGGCGAAGCGGATCGAGGCGGCAGCGCCGGGGTTGCGGGCCAGGGCTTCGGCCGAGGACGCAACCGCCTTGCCCTGCGCGAGACCGCAGAGGCCGGAGGCGATGGCCATCGAGAAGCCGGAGCTGATAGCGACCCAGTTGGTCTGCCCGTCGGCAGCCATCATGGGGGAAGCCAGCGCGAAGAGCGCGAGCATGATGAGGAACGCTTTGGTGTTCATTGAGCGTTGAGTCTCCTTACAAGTTATGAAAATACGCCCAGGAGGTGGTTGCCGGCAGGCCCTTGGGAGAGTACCGGCCTCACACTGAAAGCGCGACCGAAATTCGTTTTAGTGCTCCTCGTGCGCGACCGCGCCCGAGACGTAAACCATGGTTAACAGGGTAAAGATATAGGCCTGAAGGAACGACACGAATACGTGCAGTCCCATAAAGACGACAGGCACCGCGAGGGGAACCAGTCCGAGGAAGACGAGGGTGACCTGCTCGCCGGCGAACATGTTGGCGAAAAGACGGATGGTGAGGGACATGGGCCGGGCCAGGTGGCTGACGATTTCGATGGGGATCATCAGCGGGGCCAGCGGGAGGGAGGGTCCCATGAAGTGTTTCAGGTAGTTGAGCACGCCCTGAGCGGAAAAGCCCTGCATGTTGTAGTAGAGGAACGCGACGAGGGCGCAGCCGAGCGGCACCTGGGGAAACATGGTGGGCGACTCGAAGGCGGGGATGATGCCGATGAGGTTGGCGAAGAGGATGAATATGAACAGGGTTCCGAACAGGTGGACGTAGTGAGAGCCATGATGGCCCACGATTTCGTCAGCCTGGCCATACAGGAAGTTGTAGATGAGTTCGAAGACGTGCTGAAGGCCGCCGGGACGGTCTGAGGAGATGCGTCCGCGGAGGATCGCAAAGAGAACGATGATGATGAGGGCGACCAGGATCTGCATGACCACCCAGTTGGACCAGGGCTTATCGGCGTGTTCCGCATGAAGGCCGACCAGGGACAGGATGGAGTTGCCAAGGCCGGACAGGTACTGGTTGAACAGGGCCGTTACGAATAACTCATGTTCGGGCATATAAAAAGATTTCGGTGAGGATCTCCAGGAGTACCGCAGGGGCCAGGATGAGCAGGCCCAAGAGGAATGCTACGTTGCTGATCCCTAAGTACTTCAGCATAACATAAGCGGCCACGCCAAACAGCAGGTAGCGCATGGCCAGAGCCCAGACGATGGCGCGCTTGCTACGGGAAGGGGTGAAGACTTCTTCTTCGCCGGTGGCGGTGGCTGTGAGGCCCCCAGCGAGCAGGTGAAACCAACCAAATGTGAGCAGGGCGGCCGCTGCGCCGACCAGGAAGCCGAGACCGAAAAGAGGCCCTTCGCGGAACCCGGCGACAACGGCTCCCAGGATACCGAGAGCGATGACGTTGCGGTAGATGCGGCGGAGGGCTTTGCTGTAAAACTGGTCGTCGCCGGGGACGGTCACGCGTCTTTTTGAACCTCGCGAATGAGTTCGACAAAGCCGGCGACGATGCCGAGGAGGAGACCGGGGATGAAGATCCAGGTGGTGCCGAGCCACTTGTCGAGGCCCCAGCCGATGAGATAACCGACAAAAACGCTGGTGGGCATGAGGAAGGCGAGGGAGGTGTAGCGGCCGACCTGTTGCCAGACCTTGCGTTTGTTGCGGTTGGTGTTGCTCAAGTGCGTGTTTACCGTTTGGCTACTACCATTTTGTGCTTGTCATGGCAGTTGGCGCAGGAAACCTTTGCGGTCTGTGCTGGAGGCGCGGCGGAGCAGGCGGCGGGGAGTTGCGCGTGGCAGCGCTTGCACTGCTGTTCGGTTTGGGTGGCGGTACGCAGCATGTGAGTACCGTGGCAGGTGGTGCAGGCGGGCGATTTCTGCGCGCCTCCGGCGAGCATGGCCTTGCCGTGTTTGGAGGCTGTGAAATCTTTGCTTTGTCCGGTGTGGCAGGCGCCGCAGAGCGCGGGTTGGTCTTTCGGCCCGGCGACCTTTTCCGGCGGAGTATTGCCGGCGGTGTCGATGTGGTTCTGGCTGGCGCCGTGGCAGGTGTCGCAGCTCATCGATTGCTTGCTGTGCGGATGTTTTTCAAAATCGTCCGCGGGCTGAGTGTGGCAAGCGCCGCAGACCTTTTGCATTTGCGCAGCGGCGGGAAGAGCAAAGAGGATGAGTGCGAGGAGAAAGGGTTTCATGCCGGGATCCGGCGGACGAGGCTGCGATCGATATCGGCGAGTCTGCGAACACCGGCGAGACCCATGGCAAGCTTCAATTCCGCTCCTAACATCCATAATACGCGTTCCACCCCCGGTTGTCCGAAAGCGGCGAGTCCCCACAAGGGGGCACGTCCGATGAGAACTCCTTTGGCACCAAGAGCGAGGGCCTTGAGGATGTCCTGTCCGCGGCGGATGCCGCCGTCCATGAGGACGGGAATCTTGCCGCCGACGGCGTCGACGCAGGCGGGCAGGGCGTCGAGGCTGGCGATGGCGCCGTCGAGTTGGCGGCCGCCATGGTTGGACACGCTTATGGCGTGTGCGCCGCGCTGCACGGCGAGGGCGGCATCGAGTGGATTGAGGACTCCTTTCACGATGACGGGGATCTTCGCAGCGCCGCGCGCCCATTCGAGCCATTCCCAGGTCAAGTTGGGGGTGTGGGGTTTGTGCATGACGGCTTTGGCGGGAACGCGGGGCGGAGGGATGGGCTCGCCGGGCTTGGGCACGCCGGTTTGCATGTAGCCGTAGTCGAAACGGTTGCGGTTGTTTCGGTCGCGATTGGACTGGTAGGGGTTATCGACGGTCAGGACAATCGCCTTGGCTCCCTGGTCTTCAACCCGCTTGCAGTATTGGACGGCGGAAGCCTTGTCGGGCGTGCCGATGGTGTTGGTCCACCAGACGAGGGGCTTGCCCTCTTCCAGGATCTTCTGGGCACCGGTGGCGGTGCAGATGGCGATCTTCGAGGCCAGCGCTCCGGCGGCCACAGTTTCGTCGGCGTCGCGGATGACGAGGCTCTTGCCGCCGGTAGGGGCGATGAAAATAGGGAAGTCGTGACGGGTGCCGAGGAGATCGAGGGAAGTGTCGATGTTCGAGACGTCGTTCATGACCCGGGGCAGAAGAAAGACACGGTCGAAGGCCTCGCGGTTGGCGCGTAGCGTGCGTTCGTCTTCCGCGCCACTGGCGATGAAGTCGTAGGCCAGTTTGTGCAGCTTGCGCTTCGCGATTTCTTCAAACTCGTGGATGTTGACCGGGGTGTTGACGTCTTCTTCCTGCGACCAGAGGGGAGAGCCGGCGGCGAGGGCGGCGAGCGACCGGAACGCGGAGCGGCGGGAGAGCATGAGGGCAATTTTACCCTCGTGCAAAGGAAGTTTGGGAAAGAAGTGTGCCTATTCGCGGCGGATGACGACCTCGCGGGGGCCTTCCTCCATACCGAAGATTTTGACGATGAGCGGACCGGCGGGCGGTTTGGGTGCGGGCTCAGGCAAGGTGGGGGCGGCGGGAAGAGGCCCGTTGGGTGAGCCGAAGGCCGCTTGAACAGCCTTGGCTTTGAGGCCATCAACCATTCCGACGACTTCGTCCTGTTTCCATAGTATGGCGAAGGAGGCGCGGCTGTCGTCGGTCTGAATGCGGAGTCGCTGGACCAGGTCCCTGACCATTGGGTCCTGTTGGGGACCCATAGTGGCGAACTGGAGCAGGACGCGCAGGCCGTCGGTGAGTTCGCGTGCCTTAGCGTGCGAGTCAGTTTGGAGGTTCAATTCCAGGGCGAGGCCATCCCGTAAGGATATGCCCCCTTCGAAGCCCCGAACATCTTTCAGCATCTGAGCGGCGGGCGACTGGGGACCAGCGGCCGGAGGAGCGTCGGAGACGATCCAGGCGTCGTAGAGAGTAGCCAGTTCGGTCGCGCGTTGGAACCTGGGCTCGCCGGCCATCGCGGTTATCGAGGTTTCGTGATGGTCAATGGCGGCACGGAGGCTTTTCGGGTCGCCGAGAACCAGGAGTTGCGGACTCACCATCGCCAGCACGATATCGGTCTTACCGTCCTGTAGCAGAAGGGGCACACCCTTGTAGGAAGAAGTTTTGGCTCCCTTGGCGGAAATGGAGGACCGAAGCTTGTCGAGTTGAAAACGGCCCTGCATGGCCAGGACCACGGCCGCGCCCTCGAGTTGCCTGGCATTGGAAGGAAGGGAGGGGGAGGACAGCAGGATCTGGTCAATGTCCTTGACGAAGTCCAGCCCCTGATGGCTAACTTGCTGCTTCCAGCCGGACTTCTCGAAGTCAGCGGCAATCTTGTTCCAAAGTGGCGACTGGGAGACAGCCCGGAGGTCGATGCCGATCAGGGTCTTGGCCTGGGGGTGAACGTAGCGCCAGAATGTAGGGTGCGAGATCGGCTGGGCGAAAGCCGCGGCGGTGGCAAGGCAGAGCAACGGGAGCACTCTCATGTCTGGTCTTTCGGCTGTTTGAAGGTCGGACTTTAGGCGGAGATGCCGTTTTCGGTGAGAAGGGGCTGCCAGTCAGAGGGCAACGGGCACGAGAAGACGTATTCGGTGCGCGGGTTCTTCCAAACGCTCCACTGGCTGCAATGAAGGGCGTGGCGCGAAAGCCAGAGGCGCTGCTGCATTTCCGGGGTCCAGCCATTGGCGAGAAAGTCGAGGAAGAGACGTTCGTCGAGGGCGTAGACTTTGTCTCCGACGACGGGATGGCCGATGGCTTTGGCGTGGACGCGGATTTGATGGCGGCGT
>JAEUQD010000625.1 GCA_016789925.1 Bryobacterales bacterium
TGGGCGTTTGTGGAGTCGGGCACGCGATGGATTGGCGAGGCGAAGATCGCGATTTCGCTGTTGACGTGGATGCTGTGCCTGGTGATGGTGTTTTTGCGGACCTCGGCCGGGTGGCGCGGACGCAAAGCGGCGGTCATGTCGTTGACCGTGCTGGGATGTTCGGCGCTGACCTGGGTGGCGCATGTGGGATTGAAGTCGTCACTGCTGCGATGAGGCTGCTGATCACAGGATTGAATCACAACACCGCCCCGGTGGAAATCCGGGAGCGGCTGGCGTTTGCGGCCGATCGGCTGGCGGCGGTGCTGTCGGAATTGAAGACGACGCCGGGAATTGAAGAAGGCTTTATCCTGTCGACGTGCAACCGGGTGGAGATTGCGGCGACCGTAGATCGCGAGGCAGATCTGGTGGAGTTTCTGGCGCACGCGCACCAGATGGACGCGAAGGTGATTCGCGAATACCTCTACCAGTACGAGGACCGGGATGCAATCCGGCACCTGTTTCGAGTGGCGTCGTCGCTGGACTCGATGGTGGTGGGTGAACCGCAGATACTGGGGCAGTTGAAGGCGGCGTACGAGACGGCGAAAACCAGCGGGGCGGTGAACGGATTTCTGGACGCGGTTTTGACGCGCGCGTTCTCGGTGGCCAAGCGGGTGCGCACGGAGACCGACATCGGGCAGAGCGCGGTGAGCGTCAGCTACGCGGCGGTGGAGCTGGCCAAGCAGATCTTCGGGTCGCTGAAGGGCAAGAAAGTGCTGCTGGTGGGCGCGGGGAAGATGTCGGAGCTGGCCGCGCGGCACCTGGAACGGGGTGGCGTCGGCGAGATCCTGGTGACCAACCGCAGCGCGGAACGGGCGCGGCAGATGGCCGAAGTGTTCAACGGGCGCATCGTCGACTATATGAACTTCGTGGCGGTGCTGCCGGAGATCGATGTGTTGATCGCATCGTCGGGCGCGCCGCACTACATTCTGCACAAGGAAGAGATGAAGCGCGTGATCGGAGCGCGCAAGAACAGGCCGATGTTTCTGATCGATATCGCGGTGCCGCGGAATATCGAGCCGGCGGTGAACGAGTTGGACAACGTGTTCCTGTTCGACATCGACGATTTGCAGAAGGTGGTCGAGACGAACCGGCAGGGGCGCATGCAGGAGGCGCAGGAAGCCGAACAAATCGTCGCCGAAGAAGTGGACCGGATGGTGACGCGGTTGAAGGCGCGCGAGATGGGTCCGATGATCGTGAGCCTGCAACAGCAGTTGGAGAACATCCGGACGGCGGAAGTGGAGCGGGTACGCGGGCGGTTGGGCGCGCTGACGCCGCAGCAGGAAGAGGCTCTGGAGGCGTTGACGCGGGGCATCATCAACAAGATTGCCCACGGTCCGATTTCGGAGTTGCGGCGGGAAGCCGGCAACCGGCATTTTGTAGACGTAATTCGAAGGGTGTTTCGACTGGATGCCTGAAAAACTCATTCTTGGTTCGCGCGGATCGCAACTGGCGTTATGGCAGTCGCGGTGGGTGGCGGCACGGCTGCCGGTGCCGAGCGAGCTGTTGATCATCAAGACGACGGGTGACAAGATCACCGACGTTCCGCTGGCCAAGGTCGGCACCAAGGGGCTGTTCACGAAGGAACTGGAAGAGGCGCTGCTGGATAACCGGATCGACCTGGCGGTTCATAGTCTGAAAGACATGCCGACGGAACTGCCGGAGGGGTTGATGCTGGCGGCGGTGCCGGAGCGGGAAGACGCGCGGGACGCGATTGT
>JAEUQD010000626.1 GCA_016789925.1 Bryobacterales bacterium
TAGCGACCTGGACAAACTGGGCACAGCCAAGGAGTTCCCCTACGTCGGCGTCACCTACCGGCTGACGGAACACTTCCACTACTGGACCAAGCATACGGCGGGCAGTTCGCAATTGCAGTCGAACTTCTTTGTTGAAGTGCCAGCGATGCTGGCGGCGGAAAAGGGAATCCAGAGTGGAGACAAGGTGCGAGTGTCATCCGCGCGCGGACATGTGGAAGGTCCGGCGCTGGTCACGGAGCGGTTGCGCAGCCTCAAGGTTAACGGGCAAACGGTGCACCAGGTGGGGTTGCCGATTCACTGGGGCTTTGTGGGGCGTGTATCCGGACCGCTGATTAACAACCTGACGCCCAGCGTGTTCGATCCGAATTCGGGAACGCCGGAATACAAGGGCTTCCTCGTGAACCTGGAGAAAGCCTGATGCCGCAACCCGTGGTGGCCAAGCTGATCGACACGTCGCAGTGCATCGGCTGCAAAGCCTGCGAAGTGGCCTGCCAGGAGTGGAACGACCAGGAGTTTACGCTGGGCACCTTCAACGGCTCCTATCAGACGATGCCGGACCTGGCCCACAATTTCTGGAACCTCATCAAGTTCAACGAGTATCAGACCAACGGGGCAATGTCCTGGCTGATGGCCAAGTATCAGTGCATGCATTGCGTCGAGCCCGGCTGCTTGAAAGCCTGCCCCGCGCCCGGCGCGATTGTGCAGCGCGCCAACGGCATCGTCGACATTGTCCAGGAGAATTGCATTGGCTGCGGCTACTGCATTACGGGTTGTCCGTTCGATGTTCCTCGTCTGAGTCCTACAACGAAGAAAGTCTACAAGTGCTCGCTGTGTTCGGACCGGACCTCGATCGGGATGGCTCCGGCGTGCATTAAGACGTGTCCCACCAACTGCCTCACCTTTGGAGCACGCGATGAATTGCTGCGGATGGCCGATACACGGGCCGCGGAGTTGAAGGCCGACGGACATAAGGATGCGGGCGTCTATAACCCGGCGGGCGTCGGTGGAACCAACGTCATCTATGTTCTGAAACAAGCTTCCGAGCCTGAAAAATACGGCTTGCCCAAAGATCCGTCGATTCCGTGGACCGTGTCGTTGTGGAAGGGTCCGGTGAAATGGCTGGGCACGCTGGTGTTCGCGGGCGGCATCCTGGGAACGTTCTTCCACTACGTGCGGTACGGTCCGCGGGAGTACAAATCTTTGGACTCCGAGTCAGGCCAAGGGGAGAGAACCGATGCGGGCAACTGACTACAAGATTGCGCGGTTCGATGCGGCCGAGCGCATGGTGCACTGGATGGCCGCGCTATGTTTTCTCTATTCGGCGCTGACAGGGCTGGCCATGTGGTCGCACAAACTGTTCTGGCTGGCATGGGTGTTCGGCGGCGGTCCGGTGGTGCGCGCCACGCATCCGTGGGTGGGCATTCTGTTCACGCTGGTGCTGGGGTTGATGTTCCGGCGTTGGGCAGCGGATATGCGGTTAGACGATGACGACCGTGTCTGGCTGCGGAATTCGCATCGCTACGCGGTGCATGCGGAAGAAGGTCTGCCGGACTCGGGGCGCTTCAACGCCGGGCAGAAGATGCTGTTTTGGACACAGTCGGCCTTCACGCTTCTGCTTCTCGCCAGCGGCGTGGTGCTCTGGTTCCCGGAGGTGATGCCGCGCGCCCTGCGGCTGCTGGCCGTGCTGTTGCATCCGCTGGCCGCCATCGGGGCAATGGGCGCGATTATCGTTCACATTTACATGGGTACGGCCGCGGTGCCGGAAGCATTCCGCGGCATGATTCAAGGATGGGTGCGCCCGGGTTGGGCGGCCGGGCATCACGCGAAGTGGTATCGGGAAACGCAGCGGCGCAGCGGGCGCTGACGCTGGCCGCGCGCTATCCGGCAGCGCGCGAAGCCCTCGAGTTCCACGCGCGCCTTGCCACTTTCACCGGCGACTGGCGCGAGTTGCGGGATCTGGTTGCCGCCCATGGTCCGCGTCTTCTGCGCGAGACTGCGGCGAACATGAGCGAATTCGACCTCAAGGCCGCGGTGGACGGTTACCTTCATGGCGAAGATCGACGCCATCCGGAGAGTTTCTTCGCCCGCGTGATGCTGCGGCACGACCCGCCTCAGGCCCATCGCGCCCACAGCAACCAGTGCCCGCAGTGCGGCGAACCGCCCGGCTGTGCCTGTTTGCGCAAGGAAAACGACGGCTCGGCCTTCTTCCTCGTTTGCAGCCTGTGCTCTCACGAATGGCGATTTGCGCGCACGCAGTGCCCGGCCTGCGGCGGCAACGTGGAATGGCATGTGGCCGAAGGCATGGACCACATCCTGACGCAGGCCTGTACCCAGTGCGCCCGCTATCTCCACGTGATCCGCGCCGACAAGGACCCTGAGGCGATTCCTGAAGTGGACGAGGTCGCCGCCATCGCCATGGATATCTGGGCGCTGGAGCAAGGCTGGGAGAAGATTCACCCGAA
The DNA here is from genome assembly GCA_016789925.1 of Bryobacterales bacterium. Classification (GTDB taxonomy): domain Bacteria; phylum Acidobacteriota; class Terriglobia; order Bryobacterales; family Bryobacteraceae; genus JADLDI01. The sequence continues at coordinate 2,463 of JAEUQD010000626.1, forward strand.
CCTCATTGGCCTGTAATCCTCAGGCCCCGGCGTCCGCCCCTTCCTTCTTCGGGAAGATGAACGACAGTACGATCGAGATAGCCAGGATCGCGCAGATGATGCCCAGCGAGGCGGTGATCGGGAACTCGTGGCCAACAAGCCAGTTGAGGGCCGACATCTTGAAGCCGACGAACACGAGCACCAGCGCGACACCCTGCTTCAACAGGTGGAACCTGTCGATCGCATCGGCCAGTACGAAATACATCGACCGCAAGCCGAGGATGGCGAAGATGTTCGACGTGAACACGATCATCGGTTCCTTGGTCAGTCCGAATACGGCGGGGACCGAGTCGAGCGCAAAAATGATATCGGTGGTTTCCACCACCAGGAGCGTCACCAGGAGAGGCGTTGCGGCGGTCACTCCGTTCACTTTGGTAAGGAAGTTGTGGCCGTCGAAGTGGCTGGTGACCGGCAGGAACCGGCGCATCAACTTCAGAAGCGGGTTGCTGTCCGGGTGCACGGATTCGTCTTTGGACGAGAACATCTTGACGCCAGTTACAATCAGGAACACACCGAACAGAACAACCACCCAGTGATAGCGCATCAGCACGGCGCCCAGCGCGATGAAGATGCCGCGAAAGACGATCGCGCCCAGGATTCCGAAGAACAGGATGCGGTGTTGATACAGCGGCGGGATGCCGAAGTAGCGGAACAGCATCACGAAGACAAAGATGTTGTCCACCGACAGCGACTCTTCCACGATGTAGCCGGCCAGAAATTCGAGTCCCACCTTGCGGGCGATTTCGGTGCCGAATTTGGCCGCCGAATACTGGTAGAGCAGGATGTTGAAGATGAGCGCCGAGATGACCCAGACGGCTACCCAGATGCTTGCCTCTCTCAGCGAGACAACGCGGTCTTTCTTGTGAAAGACACCTAAATCCATCGCCAACAGCACCACCACAAAAGCAGTGAAGCCGAGGTAGAACCACCAATAGTCCGCCAGGGGGAAGAGCATGCCGCTCATCGCGCCCACTCCGGCGCCGTGGTCATCAGGTTCGCCATTTTTCCTCCCAGCGTCGTGGTTGAGACCCAAAACGCCTCCAGAAGGCGGCGTCTTCAAAGGTCTCGATCCGTGGGCTTTGTGCCTTCGCTGGAGGCCCGGCTGTCCCTGCGTTCAGGCGGCAGCGTGTTGACGGGCACACCAGACCAGCTTTGGCGACCTACTCCCCTTCGCCGATCTCGACACTAGTATACGGTACGGTCCGCCGTTCCCGGAAGCGAACGGTCGATTGAGACGGCTACAATACTCACCATGGAACTGAAAGGGAAACGCATTGCCATCCTGGTGGACCAGGCCTACCAGGAAATGGAAATCTGGTACCCGCTGTACCGTTTTCGCGAGGCGGGTGCGGAGGTAGTGACCGTGGGCGCCAAGGCCGGCGCTTCTTATCCATCGAAGCTGGGTTACCCCTGCGTGGCGGATAAGTCGTACGACGAAGTATCGGCTGCCGACTTCGACGGACTGGTCGCACCCGGCGGTTACGCACCGGACCACATTCGCCGCTATCCCAAGGCCAATCAACTGATTGCCGACATCAACGGGCAGGGGAAACTCGTGGCGGCCATCTGTCATGGAGGCTGGTGCCTGTGCTCGGCGCACGGCATGCTGAAGGGCCGCAAGGTGACCTCATTCTTCGCTATCAAGGACGACATGATTAACGCCGGAGCGGCTTGGGAAGATGCCGAAGTGGTGGTAGACGGCAACCTGGTGACTTCACGGAAGCCCGACGATCTGCCGGCTTTCTGCCGCGCGTGTATTCAGGTGCTGGTGGGCGCATGAAACCGGCGGCGGCGTTGTTTCTCGCCTTGCCGCTGTTGGCGCAGCCTTCGGGCGCGACGCGGGAAAACTGGCCGCATTATGGCGGCCAATACAGCGCATGGCGTTACTCCGCGCTCACCCAGGTAAACGCGGGCAACGTCCGGAGCCTGACGCCCGCGTGGGCATTCCAGACCGGAGATATCGAAGGCGGCCTCCAGGCAACCCCCATCGTCGTCGATGGCGTGATGTATTTGTCCACCTCGCGCAACCATATTTACGCCATTGATGCAGCCACCGGGCGGCAACTCTGGAAATACACCTACCAGTTACCCAAAGGCTTCACAATCTTCTATGGCATTTTCAATCGCGGGGTGGCGGTGGGTCACGGAAAGGTCTTCATTGGCACGCTCGACAACAATGTGGTGGCTGTCGATCAGAAAACCGGCCGCGAACTCTGGCGTGTCAACGTGGAAGACGCCAACCAGTGCGGCTGCAATATCACCGGCGCTCCGTTACTTGTGAAGGACAAGGTCGTAGTCGGCACCACCGGAGGCGATTCGGCGCATCGCGGCTATATCGTGGCCTTCAACGTGAACACGGGCCGCCAGGCCTGGCGCTTTTACACGATTCCCGGTCCGGGGGAGAAGGGGAACGAGACCTGGGCCGGCGACTCGTGGAAATACGGCGGCGGTTCGTCGTGGATGACCGGCTCCTACGACCCGGAACTCGATCTCATCTACTGGTCAGTGGGAAACCCGGCGGCGGACTTTTACGGGGGGAGCCGGAAGGGCGCCAATCTGTACACCGATTCGGTGGTGGCGCTGGAAGCCGACACGGGTAAGTTGAAGTGGTACTTCCAGCAGATTCCGCACGACGTCTGGGACTTCGATACGGCCTACGAAAATATCCTGTTCGACGCGAACGTGCGGGGGCAGTCACGCAAACTCCTGCTGAACATCAACAAGGGAGGAGTGGCCTTTGTGAACGACCGTGCAACGGGCGAGTTCGTGGCCGGCTACCCGATTGTGAAGCATATCAATTGGATTAAAGGGGTGGACGCCAAAGGCAACCTGGTGGGCCGGAACGAACCACCCGTCGGCAAACCGACGCTCATCTGCCCGGCCATTGGTGGCGGACGCCAGTGGAACCAGGCGGCCTATGTTCCGACGACGGGCACCGTGTTTACGACCGCGCTGGAATGGTGTCAGGACGTGACCGTGCAGGTGGAATCTCCCATGGAAGGCAAGACGTTCTTCGGTGGAAGCTTTACCATGCGGCACCCGCCGGGCGAACAGGCCTACTCGCACCTGGACGCCATTGACCCGCTCACGGGCAAGGTGCAGTGGAGCTACCCCGCGAAATACCCTCTGCTGGCCAGTGTTCTGGCCACCGCGGGCGGCCTGGTCTTCACCGGCGATCCGGAGGGGTATTTCTTTGCTCTTGACCAGCGGACCGGCCAGAAGCTATGGCAATTCCAGACGGGCGCGGGGCATCGCGGTTCTTCCATTACCTATTCGGTACGGGGACGCCAGTATGTCGCTACGCCGTCGGGTTGGGGGTCCGCTGTCGCCGGCCTGCTGCCGCAATTGTGGCCTGAGGCGGAGAACTTTCGGGGCGGGTCGACATTGTGGGTGTTCGCGTTGCCGGAGGCCCGCCAATGAAACTAGCCGCACTGTTCACGCTGGCGGCCTGTTCGCTCGCCGCCCAGGACATTTATCAGCGGGGCGCGGAGGTCTTCAAGAAGTCCTGCGCTCAAGGCTATTGCCACGGCACGGCCGGCGCCCAGGGACGAGCCCCGGAACTGACGGGCCAGAATTTCAACCAGGCGGCGGTGGCCAAGATCATTTATGACGGTGTACCGAACACAGGCATGCCGGGCTTCAAGAACCAACTCGCGGCCGGACCGCTCGAAGCCGTGATCGCCTACGTCGTAAAGATTTCCGGCGGCAACTATGTGCCGGGCGCATCCTCGGCTACCTTTACGCCTGCCGCCGCCATGCCCGCGGACGCGGCACGAGGTAAAGCGCTGTTTTTCGACGCTGTGCGTGGAGTGCATCGCTGCGGCACCTGCCATTCGCTGGAAGGGATGGGAACGGCGGTAGGTCCAAACCTCGCCACGGTGAGCGCCCCCGACAGCGTCACCGTTGCTGCCATCCGCAAGGGGCGTGGTGTGGGTATCCGGTTGGCTACAGTGGCCGGCGAGGCCCCATTTCCGGTGCTCGTGATGGAGCAGACCGCCGGCAGTTTCCGGTTGTTCGACCTCAGCGCCAATCCGCCGGTGCTTCGCACCATTCCGAAAGGCGAAGTCACCCTGTCCGGTGGCGCAGTCTGGTTGCACAGCGACTCCGTGCGCAACTACACCGACCAGGAACTGGCGCCCATCAGTGCCTACCTGCGGTGGTTGGCTGCGCAATGAGCGCGCCCGCCATCCAAGTGAGTGGCCTTCGAAAGTCTTACGACGGCTTCGAAGCCGTCCGCGGCATTGACTTCGATGTGCACGCCGGGGAGGTGTTTGGGCTGCTCGGTCCGAATGGCGCCGGCAAGACAACGACCGTCGAGATTCTCGAAGGCCTGCGCCAGCGCACCGCCGGCGATGTCCGCGTCCTGGGCTTCGACCCCGCCGTTCAGGT
>JAEUQD010000671.1 GCA_016789925.1 Bryobacterales bacterium
TTCGCCCTGACCGAGCAGCGCCGCATGGATGCCAACACCGGCAAGATGGTGAACGCCAACTGGCACGATTACAAGATTCCGACAGCCATGGATGTGCCCGCCGACAAGACTGTCCTCCCTATTGACCTGCACGATACCGAGTGCAATACCACCGGCACCAAAGGAATCGGCGAACCCGCGACCATTCCCACGGCCGCGGCGATCGCCAACGCGTTCTACAATGCCACGGGCATTCGCGTCACGGCCGCGCCCATCACGCCGGCCAAGGTTCTCACCCTGCTTCGACAGCGCAACAGGAGAGCGTAAGCCATGCTCAGCCAATTTTCCTATCAACGAGCGGCATCCATTCAGGAGGCCGTCGAGGCGGCCAGCCGGCCCCAGGCGCGCCTGCTCGCCGGCGGCACCGACCTGTTGGGTTGCCTGCGCGACAGGGTGTTCGAAGCCAACCGCCTGGTGAGCCTCAACGGTCTGCAAGCACTCAAGGGGATCACCCCGGGCGCGGGTGGAGGGTTGCGGATCGGCGCGCTCACCACCCTGAACGAGATCGCCGAAAACCGCCAGGTCATCGGCGGCTATCGCGTTCTCGCGCAAGCGGCCGCCGCGGTCGGCTCACCACAACTCCGCAACCAGGGAACGCTGGGCGGCAACCTCTGCCAGCGGCCGCGGTGTTCGTATTTCCGCGGAGACTTCCCCTGCCGCCGCAAAGGCGGCGACACCTGTTTCGCCGCCAGCGGCGACAATCAACTGCATTGCATCTTCGGCGGCAGCAGTTGTTTCATGGTGCATCCGTCCGATACCGCCGCCGCGCTTGTGGCTCTCGACGCCAAGCTGAACATCGCGGGCCGACGCGGTACCCGCGTGGTGCCTGCCGGTTCCTTCTTCCTGCTTCCGGCCGCCAGCCTCGAAAAAGAGAATGTGCTCCAGCCGGGTGAGATCATCACCGAGATCGTGCTCGACCCGCCGAAGCCGAGTGTACGCAGCCTCTACCGCAAGGTGCGGGAACGCGGTGCGTTCGACTTCGCGCTGGCGGGCGCGGCCATCGTGTTGACCATAGCCGGCGGCAACGTCCTCAACGCGCGCGTCGTGCTCAGTGGCGTCGCCCCCGTCCCCTGGCGGTCCGCCGGGGCGGAAAAGGCCATCGCCGGAAAGCCGCTCAGCACCGAAGTGATTTTGGCGGCTGCCCAAGCAGCGATTCAAGATGCCGCCCCGCTCGCGGAAAACGAATACAAAGTCCCGCTGGTGCGGGGCATTCTGGAGGAGGCGCTCGCCGCACTGGCTGCGTAGTCTCTGTCTCAGCGCCGGGGACGCGTCCCGCGTTCGGTCGCGTCGCCGGAGTCCCGGTAGATTTCTTCGCGGATAATTCGTTCGGTGATGGCGTTGAAGTAGGAGTGCAGAGCCTCCTGCAATTCGAGGTACTCGGGCCAGAGCGTGTTGTTCACAAAGTCCCGTGGGGCGCGGATCTGGACCGTGGTGTTCCGCTGTCCTTTATAACGATAGGGCTCGATACCATATCTCCGGCAGAGTGCCGAAAAGAGGCGCCGCTGCCAGTGGTCCGCCATTGTGAACTTTGTCTCGGGAGGCGGCTCCGGCTTGACCGAGGCGGCGCGGAGAGCGCGCCGAATGCGCTCGATGGCCGCCGCGGCCGCCTCCCGTTCGCCGTGCGTCGTGGCGCCCTCAAAGAGCGCCGTGATCTTGCGCAGCTTTTCGCGTAACTGTTCTTCGGTGGTCACAAAGGTAACCCTGCTAGGATAGCTCCCATGGATCAGCCCCAGCCGCCCCAGGAAAAGGACGAGACTCCCCACTACCAGTCTGTGAACGACGTCGTGCAAGTGGCGCTGGAACGGATGCGTCAGGAGCGCGCCAACCAGCCGCCGGAGCCGGACACGCCGCCTACGCGGCCTTGACGTTCTCCGCCAGCTTCTCGAAAAACTTCCGGATAATCATCCGAGCTGTCGTGTCCACTAGCCGCTGACCCACCGCCGCAATGGTTCCGCCCACCTGGGCGTGACCTTTATATTGAATGGTGGTCGCCTGTTCGCCGGGCACGAGCGTGATCGTCCCCTCGCCTTTGAGGAACCCGGCCTTTCCCGAACCCTCCACGACCATGCGGTAGCTGACGGGGGGATTCTCGTCCGTGATACGCACCTTGCCCCCAAACAGACCTGAGAACGCCGCGAGAGCGATCTTCATCTTCATCTGGTACTCGCCTGGACCCGTCGACACGAGTTCATCGCAGCCCGGCATGCACCGGGCCAGGATGACTGGATCGAGGAGCGCGGCGTACACCTTCCCGGCGGGTGCGTCTATGGAGTAGACGCCGTCCACATTCACAGAATCGACTCCAAGGCCCGTGCCGCGTACACTTCCGCCATGGCCTTCCGATATAGGGCGGACGCGTGAATGTCGCTGTTGGCCTCTACGTCCGCAGCCAGTCCCTTGACGGCGGCGGCGACGTCCGCCTTGCTCCCCGCCGTGCCGACCAACCGTTGCTCGACACCCAATGCCCGGAAGGGTACGCCCGCGACACCCGTGACGCCGATCCGGCACTTGGTCACGCCGCCGCCGGTCTTCTCGACCCTTGCGGCAACGCCGACGATGGCGAAGCCCGAGGCCGGCTGCACCATCTTGCGATATGCCGACCGCGCGCCCTCCGCATCCGGGGAAACCACGATCTCCACCAGTAACTCGCCGGGCTCGATCGCGGTCGCAAACGGGTCCAGAAAGAAGTCGCTCGCCGTGATTTCGCGACGCCCGCCTACGCTCTCGACCACCAGGGTCGCCTCGGAGGCGAGGATCGCCGCCGGCCAATCGGCCGCCGGGTCCGCATGCGCGAGCGAACCACCTATGGTCCCCATGTTGCGAACCTGGACGTCGCCGATATGGCCCGCCGTCTCGCTCAGCAGCGGACACTTCAGCCGAACCAGGGCGCTCGACGCCATTTCGTAGTGCGTCGTCAGGGCGCCGATCCGCAGCCGGCCATCCTCTTCGCGCACGCCCTTCAGTCCCGGTATGCGCCGCAGATCGACCAGGCGTTCCGGTTGCGCCAGGCGCAGTTTCATCATAGGCACGAGGCTCATGCCGCCGGCGAGAGGCTTAGCGCCGTCGGCGATCAACTGGAGCGCATCGGCCAGCGTCGCCGGCGCGCTATAGGCAAAGTCGGTCGCAATCATCTTAGAGCGCCTCCTGCTGGATCAGCTTCCAGATCTTCTCCGGCGTCAGGGGCATGTCGATATGCTTGACGCCCAGGGGACTGAGCGCGTCCACCACCGAGTTCACTACCGCCGGCGAACATCCGATGGTCCCCGCTTCGCCCACGCCCTTCACTCCCAGCGGATTCACCGGCGACGGCGTTTCCGTATGGGCCGATTCGATCCAAGGCATCATCGTGGCCTTGGGAATGGCGTAGTCGGTTAACTCGCCGGTCACCAACTGGCCGTCTTCGTCGTAGACCGCCTGCTCCCAGAGCGCTTGTCCGAGGCCCTGCGCCACGCCCCCGTGTACTTGTCCCGACACCAGGAGCGGGTTCAGAATCTTCCCGCAATCGTCGACGCAGACATAGCGTTTGATCTCGATGGCACCCGTGTCGCGGTCCACCTCGGTCACGCAGATATGGGCACCGAAGGGAAACGTGAAGTTGGGCGGTTCCCAGAACTTCGTCACGGATAATCCAGGGTCGGTGTGCGCGGGCAGCTTGGTTGCCAGGTATGCCTGCCCGGCCACCTGCTGCAATGTGACGCGCTTGGCCAGCGAGGGCGACTCGCACACTCCGTTTTCAAACAGCACATCCTCGGCGCCGAGCATCATCGCACCAAACTTCGTGATCTTGGCTTTGATCTCCTGCAAGGCTTCATATAGGGCTGCGCCGCCTACGGCTGAATTACGGGAACCGAACGTCCCGATGCCATATTGCACCACCGCCGTATCGCCGTGAACGATGCGGATGTCGTCGAGTCCGACGCCCAGTTCATCGGCGACGATTTGGGCGAATGTGGTCTCCTCGCCCTGGCCGTGCGGGGAAATGCCTG
>JAEUQD010000691.1 GCA_016789925.1 Bryobacterales bacterium
GGGCCGTTTTCACCATCTACCCGCTGCGCGTGCTGCGCAATCGCGGTCCCCAGAAATCGCCGCCGCACGGCCAATCGGTCGTCGGCGCGTCCCTGCGCCAGCTTGGCCACACGCTCGCCGAGGTCCGCCGTTATCCGCAAACGCTCCTCTTCCTGGTGGCCTACCTCATCTACAACGACGGCATTCAAACCGTCATCACGATGGCCGTCCAGTTTGGCGCACAAGAGATGAAACTGGGCATGGCCACGCTCACCTCCGCAGTCCTAGTCGTCCAGTTTGTTGCCTTCCTCGGCGCGCTCGTCTTCAGCCAGATCGCCCGCAAAACCGGCAACAAACACGCGGTGATGCTGGCTCTCCTCATCTGGACCGGCACGCTCGTCTACATCTACTTCGCGGTTTTCACCGCCGCCGACTTCTACATCGCGGCCGCCCTGATCGGCGCGGTGATGGGCGGCAGCCAGGCCCTCTCACGATCCATCTATAGCTTCATGATTCCCAAGGGCCGCGAAGCGGAGTACTTCTCCGTCTACGAGATCTCCGACAAAGGAACCTCCTGGCTGGGTCCACTCTTCTTCGGCCTCGCCGTTCAACTCACCGGCTCCTTCCGCATCGCCATCCTGTCGCTGGTCGTCTTCTTCGCCGCCGGCATGTTCCTCCTCGCCCGCGTCGACGTCCAGCGCGCCGCCCGTGAAGCCGGCAACGAACCGCCGGTTTGAGTTTGTCGCGATCTTTCCGACAGGCGGTCGCTCCACCTGAAAGTATACGAGCGGCGGTTAGCGGAGGACCACGAGTTCGTAGGCGTCGAGGCGGGGGATGGCGAGTTTGGTGCGTCCGGAGGTGGTGCTCGGGACCAGGGCTTGCGCCGCCTGGAGCGTGCGGGCGGTGCGGTATTCGCCTTCAATGTCGATTTCAATATTGGTCATCGGGAGCGGCCGGAAGTAAGCGGTTTGGGAGTGGCCCGACAGGTTGACCAAATGCAGCAGCGTATTGCCGCGCTGCCGCGTGACCGAGATCTCGACCAGCGGATGGGCGTTGGTGCGCAATTGGCGGCTGGGGAGCAGCGAATCGACGAGGTCGCGCAGGAGGCCGGCGTGAGCGGGCAGGCTGAGGCGATGGTAGAGGCTGCCGATGTCCCAGGGCAACCAAACAGCACGGCCGCCATGTAGAAAGACGACGCCGGGCTTGGTGGTGTTTTGAAAGTCGGTGTGGATCTTTTCGGGTGGGCCGATCATGGAAGGGGGCACGAGCGTGAGCGGGGATTCGGCTTCCACCTCGGTGAAGGGACCATCGAGCAGCAACAGGTTGGTGAGGTGAAGGGAAGGGAAACGGCGGCGGTCGCGAATGCGGAAGTAACCTTCGAGGTCAAGTGTCGTGCCGATGACGCGGGGTGTGTCGATTTCCGGTTTGTGCGGGCTGGCGATAAGAACCTTGCCGCCGTCGCGGACATAAGCGGCGAGTTCCGGTGGCGCCCAATCGGAGGCGATGACGAGGTCGAACTTGCGGCGTCCGAGCCAGTCCATGTTGTCGGAGACGGCGAAGGGCAGGTGCTCTTCGGTGAGAAAGCGGAAGAGGCCGCGGTAGGCGGTCTGGGAATAGCCGCGCCCGGTGCGGGCGGGGCCGCCGAGCAGCAGGATCCTGGCGGCGCTTTCCTGTTGAACGAGAAATTGCTCGTTGCGCGCCGCCCAGTCGAAGACGGGCCGGGCAGCTTCGATGGCCTGGCGGTCTTCGTGATCGAATGTACCGTTGATGGCCAAGGCGAGCGCGCCCCCGTGGGCGAGGTTCTGCCAGAGCCGCAGCATGATCTCCTGGCCCGGGACCGTCGCGAAGCGCCAGGCATAATCGACGAACTGCATGCAGAGGTTCACCGACATCTTGGAGGGCTCGGAATTGCGGGCGCGGTTGACGTTGTCGCTGGCGCTGTACGGCCATAGGGGCAGTGGCCGGGAGAGCGCCGTGTTGGACTCCGACATGATACCGTCGGTGTATTCCTGAATGTAGTTGAAGTAGCCGGCCTCGGGACGCTTGGCGCGGATGAGTTTTTGGATCTCGGCGGCTACCTGCCGGGACGAACGAAACATGAACTGGCGGTACTCTTCGCCGGGTTCCCTGGGCAGCGGCTTGCGGTAGAGGCGGCGGCAGTTGGCGCAGTGGCAGTGCCCGACGAAGCGGCCAGAATAGTCGCGCGACTGGTTGCCGAACATGTTGAAGAACAGCCCGTCGAGAGGGTAGCGCTCCAGCGCTTCGGTGAGGATCTTGAGGGCGTGCTCGCGATAGTAGCCGCCATTGATGCAGGTGGAGTAGAGGCCGTTGTAGACGACCGGCGCGCCATCGGCCTGGCGGAAGAACCAGTCGGGGTGCGCGTCGTAGACCTCCTTGCGGGTCTTGGAGAAATCAAATCGTGCGACGACGCGGATGCGGCGGGCATGGGCGAGGCGGACGATATCGCCGAGCAGGTCGCGGTTGGCGGGAAGGTAGGGGCTGGGGTAGTGGAAGTCGAGGCGGGTGGGATAGAAGGCGACGATGCCGCCGGCGGAGAAGTGGAGGACGTTGGCGTGGTAGCGATCGAGTTGATCGATGAGGCGCGCCGGGTCGAGAGCGGCATCGGTTTCCCGCAGATTGGTCTGCACCCAGCGGATGGGTTCGTTCATCCACCAACCGGTTTGGGCAGCCAGGGGCAGGGCCGCGAAGAGCAGGAGGGAGCGCATCGTACGCCTACCGGACGGCGATGGTGGCGGGCACGCTCGACAGGCCGCCGGCGGTGACAATGACGCGGACTGCATTCCCGGCGGTGATGCCGGCGGGCACGATGGCGTTGATCTGGTAGAGTCCGGCAAAGCCTGGAGTGAGGCCGGAGAAGAGGACCTCGGCAGGTTGACCACCGATATTGACGGTGATGGCGTTGGTGGCGCGGGCAAGCGGATCGAACGGAGCGGGCTGACCGGCTTCAATGAGTTGGTTCACCGCGCCCAGACCTTCGAGATAGATCGTGACAGCCCCTCCGCGAGGCACGGGGTTGGCGGCATCGGCAATGACGGTGGGGCGCGCCGCATCGACGACGATGGCCTGTCCGGCGCCGGCTTGGGAAAAAGTAAACAAGGAAGGTTGCGCCGAGGCAACCGGCACTTCGACATATTGGGACCGGGACGCACCCAATCCGGCCGCGACCTGTTGCAGCGTGTTGGGACGGATGCTGTAAGGGATCTGCCCGTTGACCTGCGAGAAGCCGGGCTGGGTTCCACCGAAGAAGACCGGCGACGGGATACCGCCCACGGACATCGAAGTGCGGCCGAGCATGGTGGTCCAGGGCAACCCCGGTGCGGAGATCTGCCCTCCATCCACCAATCCCGTTCCGAATGCGGCGAAGAGGCTACCGGGTGCGAGCGGGGCGCCGGCCTGGAAAGCGGCGGCACTGGTGATGCCGCCTTCGGTCAGGACGGGGATTCCGGCCGAAGGTGTGACGACGCCATTCAGCGGGACGACGCCTTGCAGGTTGCGCGTGGGGTCGTCGGCAAAGATGGCGAGCGAGACGGGGCCGGGCCCAGCCGGTGCGGTCCAGGAACCCGCCCAGAAGCCTTGGCGGATGTGCGTCAGGGCCGCTCCGCCGGCGGAGACCGCGCCCGATGTCAGCGGTGTTCCGCAATCGTCCACGACGCGCACTTCCAGCTTGAGCGGCAAGCCGGCGGGTAGCGAGAAGGGGGTGGCGGGGGAGGCGACAAACGGGTGCAGCCGCGCCGGAGTGCAGGTGAGGGCAGGGCGAACGACGAACAGGAGATCGACCGCGCGCACTTGTGGATCGTTTGAGGCGTGCACCAGGAGCGAGCTGCGATAAGCGCCGGAGCCGAGCCCCTGAGCGTTGGCGTCGATGTCGACACGGCGCGACTCACCGGGCTGCAGGATCCGTGCTCCTTGAGGCAGCACTGTAAAGGGGCGAAGGTCCCCGCTGATGTTGAAGTCAATGGCAGCGGGACTGGCGGAGAGGTTACGCACGGTGACGGTCTGGCGCGAAGGGCCGGAAGTAAACAGCAGGCCCGCGGGCTTGATTTCGATGAGCGGTGCGTCGGGGGAGAGTATTTGTGAGACGACGTTCACCAGACGTGGCGAGTTGTCGCTGGAGGGCGAGGCCACGCGCACCTCACCGAAATAGGCGCCGGCGAGGCGGGTGGCGGGGTTGACGAGAAGCTCGGGCATGGAGGGAGTATCGGGGCGGGCGGCATCGCTGGCGGGCGTGATTGAGAGCCAGTCTGGAGAAGTGGCGCCTTCCCAGAAGAAGGTAGAGTTCGCCTGTCCGGCGATGTAGACGGGCTCTGGTGAAGGCGGGGGGCCTCCCTGGACAGAAGACATCGTGAGGCCTGTGGGAACTACGCTGAGCAACTCAGAACTGCTGGGGATGGAAAGAGTAACGGGAATGACGATCGGATCAGCCAAACCGGTCGAGGAGACGGTGACGCTGGAGTGGTACGTGCCAGGTTCAAGGGCGTTGGGATTGGCGCGCAGGCGCAGGCGCGCCGGCGTGTTGGCGATGACGGAACCGGATGCGGGTGTGACACTAAGCCATGGCGCGCTGGATGTGGCGCTGAAAATGAGTGCTGTGTTGGCCGGATTGGAGAGCGTGACGGTGCGCGTGAGCATGCGGCTGGAGTCGCGAGGGCTCGCGAAAGCGACGGTGCGCGGGTGGGCCGTGATATCGGCGAGTTTCGCGGCACGGACGATGAGTGTTACGGGCAGGCTGACGGTACGGTTGGCGGCGGTTTCCGCGGTGATCGTGATTTGTCCGTTATACGTGCCCGCGGGCAAACCCGTAAGGCTTGTGACACGGAATTCCAGCAAGGCTGGAGTGCGGCCGGTGACGTTGGCGGTTTGCAGCCACGAGCCGCCGGTGGTCGCCGTCTGGGCGATGAAAGGGATGTCAGGGGCGCCTGTGACGACGCTCAGATATTGCGGCGGCGGCGCTTCACCCGAGGCGTCCATCGTGAACGTGAGCGCAGTGGGAAAGACGCTCAACGGGCCAAGAACGCGGATCGAACAAGGCCGCTCGGAGGTGTTGTTGCGCGAGTCGGCCACTTCCAGGACAAACGTGAAATTGCCCGCGAGCGTGGGCGTACCGGAGATGACGCCGGCGGTTGTGAGCGAGAGACCCGCCGGCAGCGCGCCTTGAGAGACGCGGAAGGAGTAGGGCGGGAACCCGGATGTGGCGGCCAGGGTCTGGGCGTAGATCTGTCCGATGCCGCCATCGGGAAGCGGACAGGCGTTGGCGACTTGCGGCGCTCCGATGACGTTAAAGTTTTCGGCGTTGGAGAATTCGTTGGCGGTGAGGACAACGCGGCGGACCGTAATCGGAAAACTGCCGAAGGAAGTAAGCAGGCGAGAGGGAACGGTGGCGGTGATACGCGTGGCTTCGTTGAAGGTGGTGGGCAGGTCGACGGTATTGTTCCAGACCGCGACGACTCCGGGCGAATAGCCGCTGCCGCGAATCGTAATCATCGTGTCCGGGGAATTGACCAGGACAGAAGGAGGTTCCAAGGCAGTGATGAAAAGGGTCTGGTTGGGCTGGGCGGCGATGACGCGCATGGAGCAGGCGAGCGAGGCTGAGTTCTGCTGGGAGTCCGAAACGCGGACGGTGAAGACGGACTGACCGGGGTTCGGGGCGGTACCCGTCAAGAGACCATTCGCGTTGAGGCCAAGGCCGGGAGGCAGCGCGCCCGCGGAGATGTTCCAGATGTAGGGAGGGTTGCCGCCGCTCAGCGTGAACTGAAACGAGTATTGCCGATTGGTGATGGCGTTGGGGATAGGGCAGCCTGTTTCGATGGCGAGCGCCGGGACAACGAAGAAGTCCACGCGGTTGGATACTTGCGTTCCCTGGACCACGGCTATCGGAACATTGCCAGTTTGTAGCAGCAGTCCAGCACCGACCGGCGCCTCCAGGCGCGTCTCGCTGACAAATGTTGTTGTCAGCGTGACCGGGTTGGCCGTTCCATAGTGCCAAACCACGCGGGAATCCTGGGTGAAGCGTTGGCCGGTGACGGTAAGCGTGAACGCGGGTGAACCGACGGTGGCGATGGCCGGCGAGAGGGTGGAGAGAACAGGCGCGGGCGTTTCTTGCGCGAGCGCGGGAACCAACAACAGAACCAGCGAGGAAAAAGCCCGCATAGTTCTATTGTGGATCAGACGGAGTTGAGTGCCTGATCCAAGTCGGCGATCACGTCTTCGTGGTCTTCGATGCCGATAGAGAGACGCAGCAGGTTATCGCCGATTCCGAGACGCCTGCGCTGAGCCGGTGAGATGTCGCGATGCGAACTCATGGCCGGGTAGAGCACCATGGTGTGGACGTCGCCAAGAGACGTGGCGCGCACGATCAGCTTCAAGGCGTTGATAAAGCGGAATACCTCGTCGCGCCCACCGTCCCTGATATCGAACGAGACCATCGCCCCGTAGAGACCATTGGGGAACAGGCGGGCCGTCGTGGCCGCATCGGGATGATTGGACGCCGCGGGGAAATAGACGGCGCTCACTTTCGGATGAGAAGCGAGCCATGCCGCAACGTGGGAGGCGTTGGCGCATTGGCGCTCCATGCGCAGGGGAAACGTTTTGACGCCGCGCATGGTGAGGTAGCTTTCAAAAGGCCCAAGGTTTGGTCCGCAGGTTTTGGCCAGCGTCCTCAAGGTGGACAGGTGTGAGGCGTCGGAGATCACGGCTCCACCAAGGACATCGCCATGACCGGCCAGATACTTGGTGACCGAATGGACCGAGAGATGGGCGCCCAGTTCGAGAGGACGGCACATGAGCGGCGTGGCGAAGGTGTTGTCGACGACCAGGGCTGCGCCGGCCTCCCGGGACAATTTTGCGAGTTCGTCGATAGCGGCGACGCGAAGCAGCGGGTTGGAAATCGTTTCGGTGAGAATGCAGCCGGGCTTGGATTCGCTGACCGCTTTCCGGACTTCGGCGAGGTTCGTGATATCCACCCAGCGGACATCGACTCCGGAAGGTTCCAGTATGTTCATCAGCAGCCGGATGGTCGCGCCATAGAGCGCGGAAGAAGCGACGATGCTGCGGCGACGGTCGGTGAGCGCGGTGAGCAGCGCGACGTGAATGGCGCTCATCCCGGAGGACGTGGAGAGCGCGCCCGCACCGGATTCGAGAGCGGCCAGCAACTCTTCTAAAGCGTTATTGGTGGGGTTATCGTAGCGCGAATAGCAATAACCTTGCTCTTCGTCGCTGAAGACGCGGTCGAGCGTTTCGACGTCGTCGTAGAAAAAGCTCGACGCCGTGTAGATGGGCGTGGTGGAGGGCGTGGCGGGAGAGGGCTTGCGGCGGTCGCCCGCGTGAACCGCCTTGGTTTGGAGCTTCATGTGGGGGTTATTTCCGTTTCCAGCGGACACCATCTTTGGTGTCTTCGAGAATGACGCCTTGATCGGCGAGGAGATTGCGAATCTCGTCGGCCCGCTTGAAGTTCCTGGACTTCTTCGCCGCCGTGCGTTCGGCAATCAGGGCGTCGACTTCCGAATCCGACAGAGCGCCTGCCTGGACCGTTGGGCGCAGAACATCGAAGATCGAATCGAAGAGGGCGAGGAGCTGGCGAGCCGGTTCGACGTTGCCTGTCTTGAACTCGCCGGAGTCCATGGAGGTGTTGGTGACGCGGATCAACTCGAAGATGGCGCCGAGCGCTTCCGCGGTATTGAGGTCTTCGTCGAGGGATGCTTCGAACGACTCTTTTGCCTTGCGCGTGGCTTCGAGAATCGAGTCACTGACGCCCTCGGCGAAGCGTGTGGTGTCGAGGCGCAACTGATAGTTGCGCAGACGTTCCAAAGCCGTTTGCGACGCGCGAAGCCCGTCGAAGGTGAAGTTGAGCTTCTTGCGATAGGGTACCGAAGCCAGCAGGTAGCGGATCACTTCGGGTTGATAACCCTGGGCCAGCAGGTCGCGGAGAGTGTAGAAATTGCCGAGGCTCTTCGACATTTTCTGCGACTCGACCATGAGATGTTCGGCGTGCAGCCAGTAGCGCACGAAAGGCTTGCCGGTGATGGCCTCCGACTGCGCGATTTCGTTTTCGTGATGGGGAAACGTGAGGTCGATGCCGCCGGTATGAATGTCGAGCGTTTCGCCGAGGTACTTCATCGACATGACGGAGCATTCGATGTGCCAGCCGGGACGGCCCGCGCCCAGCGCGGAATCCCAGAACGGTTCTTCGCCGCGGCGCGCCTTCCAGAGCACGAAATCGCGGGCGTCGTCTTTCTCGTATTCGTCGACGTCGACGCGGGCGCCGGCGCGGTTGCCTTCCAAGGCGATATGCGAAAGCTTGCCGTACTGCGGAAACGCGGCGATGCGGTAGTAGACCGAGCCGTCGGAGTCGTAGGTGAAGCCCTTTTGGGCGAGCGTCCGGATGGCTTCCACCATCTCCGGGATGTGTTCGGTGGCACGCACCAAGCGTTCAGGCCGCTGGAGGCGGAGCGTGTCCATGTCTTCCAGAAAGGCCTGCTCATAAACGGCGGTATAGTCTCCGATGGCTTTGCCTTGTTCCATCGCCGCGCGGATGATCTTGTCTTCCACGTCGGTGATGTTCATGACGTGGTCGAGCTGGTAACCCCGATGGCGGAGCCAGCGGCGCAGGGTGTCCTGGAATGTGAAGGTTCGGAGGTTGCCGATGTGGACGTAATGGTACACAGTGGGTCCGCAAGTGTACATGCGGACGGTATTGCCGTGTTGGGGTGTAAACACCTCAAGCTGTTGAGTGAGAGTGTTGTAGAAGCGCAGTGACATCGCTGGGGAAAAGGGGTCGAGTCCCTATGGTACCAAGGGCGGGGACTGGGCGAAGGGGCCTGGTTTGGCTGCAATTCGCGAGACGTCTTGTAAATTTGCTCGCCTAAGCGCTTTGGGTGGCGTTATAATCTTTTCTGTCTCAAACTTCACCTTCAGAGGGGTGCCTTGTTTATGCAGCAACGAGCCTTGACGCTCGCTTTCGCCGTCTTGTGTGCATTGGGCCCGCTGTCCGCCCAGGACAGCCGTGCCCGAGTCCAGGGACTGGTAACGGATCCTTCCGGCGCAGTCATTTCCGGAGCCACTGTGACGCTTCGCAACGACAACACCGGTGTTCAGGATACTCAGCTCAGCCGCGATAACGGCCAGTACCTGTTTGACCTGGTTCTGCCAGGCAACTACACGGTAACTGTCGAATTATCCGGCTTCAAGCAATTCGTACAACGCAACGTGCTTGTGCAGGCGCGCGGAGACGTAACGGTAAACGCGTCGCTGGCAGTGGGAAACACGCGGGAAACGATTACCGTGGAATCGGCCCCGGTCGCCGTACAGTTCAACACTTCGACGATGGCTTTGACGTTAGACACGAAGATGACCAACAACCTGCCGATCATTCACCGCAACCCGTTTTTGCTGGTCTCGCTGAATCCGGCAACGGTGATCCGGTCGTCGACGGAACAGAGCCCATTCCATCATTGGGCGGCGTCCCAGTTTGATGTGGGCGGCAATACGAACACGAAGAACGACATCGTGTTGGACGGCTCGCCTTCCATGACCGCGCAGAAGTCTTCCTACACGCCCCCGATGGATGCCGTGCAGGAAGTGAACTTGCAGCAAAACGCGGTGGATGCGGAATTCGGCCATTCCGCGGGCGGCATTCTCTCGGTCCAGATGAAGTCGGGTACCAACGATTGGCACGGGACGGCCTATTACCTGGGCCGCAATCCGGTGTTCAACGCGATGGCCGACAGGATTGCCCGCGCCGAAAACCTGACCCGCCAGCACGTGTGGGGCGGCACGCTGGGCAACCCGATCAAGCGAAACAAGATATTCAACTTTTTCTCTTACGAGGGTTGGCGGACGATCGAGCCGCGCAGCCTGTTCCAGACGCTGCCGACCGACCTGGAACGTACCGGCGATTTTTCACGGTCGCTGAATACGGCTGGTGCACTGCGGACAATTTACGATCCGACGACGACAGCGATCAACGGAAGCACGGTTACCCGTACGCCCTTCGCCGGCAATGTGATTCCGCCCTCACGCATCGATCCGACCTCGCGCGTGATCATGAACGACATGTACAAGCCCAACGGTCCCGGCACGGGGTTCACCAACGTCAACAACTTCATCACCGGCTACGCCAACCGGTTCAGGTATTGGAACATGTCGGATCGCGTGGACTGGAACGTGTCGGACAAGATGAAGATCTTCGGACGCTACAACCAATTCCGCACATTTACCGAAGCCGACGACTACACCGGCGGCTCACCAACGCAGCAGGTGGACGGTTCGATTCGCCACTCGCTGTCGTTCTCGGGCGACATGGTCTACACACTCGACCCGACAACGGTGATCAACGTGCGCGGCGCTTACAACTCGATCATCGACTCCTTCGGTGTTCCCAGCCGCACGTTCACGCCCGCGCAGTACGAGCGATTCTGGGGTAACAACAAGTGGTACACACCGTACCTGGTGGAAACGCCGGACCTTTATTACCCCGGTATCCAGGTTGTTCAGGCGGGCAGCACGACGAACCTGGGCCGCACGGGCTACTGGTATCAGGAACCCAACTCGTTCAACCTCGAATCGAAAATGTCGAAGAGCATCGGACGCCACTACATCAAAATCGGCAGTGGATTCCGGCGCGAGAACGTGAATGCGGCCCGGCCCCGGTTGACGGATTTCCGGTTCGCGCCGGCGATTACGGCCAACACGTTCAACAACCCCAACGTCAATCTGTCGGG
>JAEUQD010000693.1 GCA_016789925.1 Bryobacterales bacterium
TCGCGCCGGAGGTCTTCGTGGAGGGCTGTTTGTTTCATGGCTTACCTGGCCGGGATCAACTGTTCCTTCTTGAGAAACTCAGCAAGGGCCTGAGCCACAACCGTCTTCCCTTCATTCGTGAGATGGATGAAATCGGTCTGAAGGTGGCGCCGGCGGTCGAGGAGCGGCATGACGTCGAGATACGCGATACCCAGGCGGGAGCAGATTTCGCGAAGCCGGCGCTGGGGCTTGGTGACGTAGGCAGCGTCGCGGGCAAGGTAGTCTGCGCGGAGTTGTTCACCGAATGGCACGGCGACCAGGAAGAGGCGAAAGCCCGCCTGTTTCCCCAGTGCGGCTGCCTCGCTAATCTGTGAATCAACAGTCTTCCAGGCGTTGTCGTCCCAGGCGGTCCGGAAGTCAGGATTGTGGTCGAACGTGTAAGCATTGCCCATCTTCACACGGAGCAGCCCGAAGGCCGCTCGCACGCGAGAGTGAACCCACGCAACAAAGAGGCTGTACGCCATCAATCTGGCGAGCACTGGGTTCGTGTCACCGGGGATGGAACGGTCCCAGAAGGTTTGGCCGACCGCCATGTCCCCATCAAACTGTGGAGCGTGCAGGAAACGGTGCAGATCGTTCATGACGAAGACAATGCCCACAAGGTTTGGTTTGAATCGGACGCCTGAGCGCTTGAGGAACGTAACTTGCTGGTAGTTCGTATAGCCGGGTACGCCCGAGTTCAGGAAGTCAAGCGGAGCCACCGCCGGGTCGCGGCTGAGGATTTCAGCCGCACGGCTAATGATATTGTCCCTGCCGAAGATGACGGAGTCGCCAAGGACGAGGATGCGAAACCGGGAGGAAGTTGGGTCTACCGGCGGGCCGACCAGACCATCGGCATGGATCATACGTTGAGGGTTCGGCCGAAGCCGGTAGCCGAGGTCGGGATCGGGAGCGACCCAGGTCGTGCGGGCGCCGGTTGGGTTGTGTTCGGACAACGGCTCCATCCAGCGCCAGGCACGCAACCCGATCTCACCGGCGGCCAGAACAAAAAGCACGCTTCCTGCGAACAAGGCTGCGCCGATCGCCCAAACGGCGGCCGCGGACCGGCAGGTGGCAGCGAGCCTCATAAGACGGCACGTCGAGCGTACAACAGGCGGGAGCCGAAGCTCAATAGGGCGCGACATCCAGTCAGGATCAACGACCGTTCTATAACCGTAACGCGCAACTCAACCGGCCGGCTGTTCACTAGCGGTTTTGCGCTGTTCGCGCCGGTAGCGGGCGGGCGGCAATCCGAACTCCCGCTTGAAAGCGCGATTGAAGGCGGCCTCCGATTCGTAACCTATGTTCGCGGCGATTTCCGCCACGCCCCTGGGCGTCCCGGTTAACGCCCGCGCGGCCAACTGCAGACGCCAGCGAGTTAAATACGTCATCGGCGGCTCAGACAGGTACCGGGTGAACCGCTCGGCAAGCGCGGATCGAGAAACGCCAACTTCATTGGCCAGGGTTGCGAGGGTCCAGGGATGGTCAACCCGCTTGTGCAACAACCCGAGACTCCGTCCGACGGCCGGATCGCGGACGCCCGCGAGCCATCCCGTCTGCTGCTCAGGCAGGCTGGCGACATAACGGCGCAACGTGTCGACAAACAACGCTTCGGAAAGTTTCGCCAGCATGGCTTCGCTCCCAACTCCTCCCGATTCCGCTTCGTCAACCAGGTGCAGAATGGAACTCTCCAGCCATTGGCCGGAACGGTCGGTCCTGACATTCACCTTGAAAATCGGCGGCAGTCCGCTGAGGATGGGCCGGCTCAGGCTCGGGTCGCACGCCATGTAGCCGCAGACCATTCGGGTTTTGGCCCCGCCACCGCCGGATCGCAGGATGGTCAAATCGCGAGCGCGAACCTTACGCTCCACCTCCTCGGATTCCTGAACCTGGGTCGACATCGGCTCGCTGGTCAGAACATGCCGGTCTCCATGAGGAAGGACAACGACATCTCCCGGCTCAAGTGCGACCGATTGTCCCCCCATGTGCGCATGCGCTTGGCCATCCAGGATGAAGTGATAGATGACGAGGTGCCGCGCTCCTGGAGACAGCGTCGACGCCAGGTGTTTCGACGCCGGCGCCTCGACACCCCAGGGCGCCGAAAACTCGGCATTGAAATACAGCGCGCCGTTCAGCTTGACCCCGCTCAGGATTTCTGAGAAAGCATCCATCCGGTCCTCTGGACTCTCCGCAAACTTACCCGGAATCCCGGCAAATCAATCTGTTCCCCGCGGATTCCCGAGCAAGAAACGGCGACGGCGGAGCATGGTTGATTCCGTCGCGGCCCTGCACAATTGTACTCGTGGCAACCAGACCACGCAAGATTGGCGCGGCACTCAGCGCCTTTCTGCTGTAAACACTCGGAGGATAACCATGAAATGCACACCACTAGTTACGGTCACCTTTAGTGTGATCGCTTTCGCCTTCCATTCCCACCTTGCCCTGGGGCAACCGGCAACCGCCGCTCTTAAGGCGCCCGTGGTGCCGGAAAACCTTCAGGTGCCGGCAGGGAATGCCTTGTACCTGAAGACCCACGCGGTTGGAACGCAGAACTATGTTTGCATGCCGGGGACAGCAGGTCCCACGTGGAAGTTCCTGGGCCCGCAAGCCACGCTGTTCGTCACAACGCCATGGGTGCGCGGAGAAATCAGGTGGCAGGTGGCCACCCACTTTCTGAGTTCCAACCCGGCGGAGGGGGGCACCGCGCGGCCGACGTGGCAGAGTTCGTTCGACACTAGCACAGTGTGGGGCAAGGCGATCGCCGACTCGAACGATCCGCGGTACGTGGCCGCAGGCTCGATTCCATGGCTGCTCGTCCAGGCCGCAGGCTACCAGGCCGGGACCGGCGGCGGGTCCGCTCTGTCGCAAACGACCTTTATCCAGAGGGTGAACACCTCGGGTGGCGTCGCGCCATCCACCGGGTGTGACGAATCGGCTTACGGCAAGGTCGCCCTCGTTCCCTACACGACCGACTACTTTCTCTACCAGGCTCACGGCCGTCGTTGACTTGGTAAAACCACAACCAACATATTTACCCACTCCCACACGGGAGAAAAACAAGCAAATAAGGAGAACAACAAATGTTACGAGGAAATCGCTTTGTCCGGCAGGTCCTGATTTTCACGATCGGAGTAAATTCGGTATTTGCGCAGGACGCGCCATACGCCGGGGATTGGAAGACGTGGGTGATTGCATCCGGCAAGGATCACGGTGTGCCCCCACCACCGAACGCCGCCGATACGCGAGATGAACTGGAATGGCTGAAGGGAGTCTCAAAGCAGAACGATCCAAGGGTAGTGGACCAGATTCGCTACTGGGATTCCGGACCGCCGTCTTACCGCTGGATGGACCTGGTCACGCGGCGGCAGATCAACGGCGAACCGATCGGGCCCTACTTCGTTCGTGCCTACGCCTATGTCTCAATGGCCATTTATGATGCGACGGTGGCGGCGTGGAACGCCAAACAAATGTATCAGCGGGCCCGGCCTTCCGCCGCGGACCCGGCGATTCAGTCCCGAGTTTCGGTTCCGCACAGCCCGTCCTATCCGTCAGACTACGCGGCGACTGCGGCGGCAGCCTCGGCCGTGATGGCCTATCTCGTCCCATCCGAAGCGGCCGCCTTTCAGACCATGGCCGAGGAGGCCGCCAAGTCCCGCCTCTACGCTGGTGTCGAATACCCTTCAGACTACTTCGCCGGCTGGGAACTGGGCCGGCGGGTCGCCGAACAGGTGATCGCCAAGGCGCGGGCGGACGGGTCCGACGCGCCTTGGGCCGGCACGGTTCCCACAGGCCGGTGCCTCTGGACCGGCGCCAACCCGGGCAATGCCGCGGCGGCGAATTGGAGACCGCTGCTGATGACCTCGCCTTCCGAATTCCGTCCGGCGCCCCCGCCTCCCTGCGATTCCGCGGAAGTGCAGGCCGAACTGGCGGCCGTCAGAGCCTTCCCCCGAGCGCTGACGACGGCAAACCTCAACACGAACGCGAAGGCTCTCTACTGGCAGACGCCCGAGGGTATCTTCCCGTGGGCATTTGTGCAGTTGAACCGTTGGATTCTCGAAGACAAGCTCGAAAAAAATCCTCCGTTGGCCGCCCGCGCTTACGCGTTATTGGGCGCAGTGGGATACGACGCATTCATCGCCAGCCAGGATGGCAAGTTCGCTTACTGGTATCCGCGGCCCGCACAGTTGGACCCGTCGCTGGTTCCGCTCTTCCCCGCGCCGAACTTCCCGTCGTATCCCTCCAACCATTCGACGTTCTCGGCGGCGCGCGCCGAGGTGCTGGCGTATCTCTTTCCGGACCGCGCCGACTCCATCCGGACCTTGGGTAAAGAAGCCGGCGACTCGCGCATCTGGGCCGGAATTCATTTTGAAATGGACAATCAGGCCGGCGTAACGCTAGGCAAACGCGTCGCGCAAAAATTCATTGCCTGGGCCGGGAACGACGGCTCCGGGCGCTAAGAGGAGATACCACGATGACTGCTACACAGATGACGACTGAGATTGATGCCTTGAAGATGCGCTTGAAGGCGACCTGGATGACGGGCGACTATGACCGGTTCTCCCGCTACATGGAGAAAGATGCGGAGAGCTTTTACAAACGGCTGGGGATCGGGCCGGGAACCAGGCTGCTGGACGTTGCCTGCGGCGCCGGACAACTCGCGCTGATCGCCGCCCGCGCCGGGGCGGACGTTACCGGGTGCGACATCGCCACCAACTGGCTCGAACAAGCACGAAACCGGGCTGACGCCGAGGGGCTCGACATCGTCTTTGAAGAAGGCGATGCCGAGGCGCTTCCCTACCCCAACGAAGAGTTCGACGCGGTCGTCAGCCTGATTGGCGCGATGTTCGCGCCGCGGCCCCATCGGGTGGCGGCGGAACTGAGCCGCGTATGCAAACGCGGCGGCGTGATCGCCATGGCGAACTGGACGCCGGACGGGTTTATAGGCCGGATGTTCCGGGCGATTTCGCGATACATCGCTCCCAACGGCATGCCCGCTCCGACCCTTTGGGGAGACGAAGCAACGGTTCGCGACCGTCTTTCCGAGGGGATCGCGGACCTGAACATGGAGCGCAGTAATTACCGCTTTCACTATCCGTTCGCGCCGGAAGACGTGGTGGATTTCTTCCGCGAAAACTACGGCCCGATGTCGAAGGCGTTCGCTTCGCTCGATTCAGCCGGGCAGCAGGAACTGCGGAACGATCTTGTCCGTTTGTGGTCGGAACACAATTACGACACCAGCGGCGGGACCAAGGTGGATGCGGAGTATCTGCAGGTGATTGCGACGCGCGCCTGAGTCTTACCCAAGTTGGTCAGTAATGTAAGCCAGGCGATCCCAGTCGGCGTCGGCGGTCACCATATCGCTGACGCCGAGGATCAGGCGGGGGCGATGCCGGTGCTTGTCGAGAAGGTGACCGATGGCGCGCCGGAAGTCATCTTCGGGCGTGCTGTCGGTGCACAGGAGGGTGGAGGGGATTCCACCCCAGACCGTGATCTGTCCGGCGAACGCCTCCAGGTACTCGTCCAGCGTCAGGCGCGTCATCGGATGGGGGCAGACCGAGTCCGCGATGTCGAATCCGGCCTCGAGATAATAAGGAATGAGGCGCCGGTTCTCCCCGTCCGTGTGGGTCATCAGAAACTTGCCGCGCCCATGCAGCGCCTCCGCGTAATCGCGCAGGGGCGGAAGGATGTATTTCTCGAAGAACTTGGGGTACGTAATCGAGTCGTCGTAATTCGCACCGAGGTGAATAATCTCAGCCTCGGTTTCGACGCCGATACGCTTCACGGCGTCGTACAGCGGCTCGATCTGCTCGCACAGCCGGGCGATCCTTTCCGGATAGTCGCTCATCGCATAGAAGAAGGTCTCGACGGTCATGAGTTCCTTGAGGATGTGGTGGATGGGACAGGCGGTGCCGAACAGCCAGGCGACGGCCACGCCACGGGCGCCCACTTCAGCGCGCCGGGCGCGATAGCCCTCGGGCTGGGGAGTAACTACCAGGTTCTCGAAGATATAACCGGCTGCCTCGAAATGAGCGGGTTCGCGGATGGCGATGCGGGTTTGCCACGACATGGACGCTCCGCCATCGAGCATCTCAGGGGTGAACGTGAAGCCGGTCGTGATGGGTCCAAATGGTGTCCGGTACTCGACGACGGTTTCCGCGCCTTGAGTGGAGACAACGCGCTCCACGTTGCGTAACTCGATGCGATAGGGCAAGACGCGGAGACGGTAAATGCCGAGACCCCGGTCGATCATGTCGTTGCCGGGACCAGCAGCCGTGAAGTCCGGAATCGTCGCGTAGCAGCCGACCCCGAGGCGGTCGGCGATCTGAGCCAGCGTGAGTCCGGCGAGGGTTGGAGGCAGGTTGCCCTGGTGCAGACGGGCACGGTGCCAGAAGTCGAGACGGGGAATCCACGGTATCCGATCCGGA
Organism: Bryobacterales bacterium; assembly: GCA_016789925.1. GTDB lineage: Bacteria > Acidobacteriota > Terriglobia > Bryobacterales > Bryobacteraceae > JADLDI01. The sequence goes on from JAEUQD010000693.1 coordinate 6,444, forward strand.
GTTTCTCCCCTGATAGTGTGCAGTACACGTTCCCTATCGGTCACGAGATGTAGTATAACGGGGACCGCGATGCGTGGCACGGGGTGGGTGGCTTTG
>JAEUQD010000708.1 GCA_016789925.1 Bryobacterales bacterium
GATAAGTGCCGCGACTTCTGCCGCACCCTCCAGTTACCCATCCGCGCCGCGTCCGAACATCGCATGTCGATCTCGCTGCCCAACGGGGCGCGCATCATCGGACTGCCCGGCCGCGACGACACCACGCGCGGCTTCTCGGCCGTTTCTCTCCTGTTAGTGGACGAGGCGTCGCGCGTGAGCGAAGAGATCATCTCGGCCGTCATCCCGATGCTGGCCGCCGCGCCCAACGCCTCCTTCTGGCTCCTCTCCACCCCCAACGGCTGCGATAACTACTTCTACCGGGTCTGGTCCGAACACGACACCCACCAGAACTGGACCCGCATCCAGGTAACTGATCCCGAATGCCCGCGCATCTCCGCGAAGATCCTCGACGAGCAACGCCGTACCATGGCCCCGTCCGCCTTCGGCCAGGAGTATCTGTGCAAGTTCGTCTCCGCCGACGACTCGATTTACTCCATCGACGACCTGAAGTTACTCCTCGACGACTTTCCGGTCATCCTCCCGAATCGCATCCAGGCGCCCGGCGACCCCTGCACCAGTTCGATCACCAGACCCATCACCCTGCCCGACGGCGTTGTCAGCCTGCGGCCAAAAGTTGTCGATCAGAACTTCCTGGTCGGCCTCGACCTCGGCCGGCAGCAGGACTACTCCGCCCTCTCCGTCATCGAGCGCACGTACCTGGAGACCGAACATCGCGACCCCGTCACCTTTAATCCCGAATGTTCACTTCCACTTCATCCCGACCTACTCTTCCTGGCTGAACATGGTGGAAATCTGGTTCAGTATCCTCAGTCGCCAGGCGCTGCGCAATCTCAGTTGTCTGGCGGTCCGGCAGTTACGCCGAGCCATTGACCGGTTTGTCAAGGCGTACCAGGAGACCGCAACGCCTTTCGAGTGGACCAAGTGCGTGGTGTTCCCGACGGCGCCCCAACGCCGCCGTTACTCTGATTTATGCAGGTAAATACGTTACGCAAGGATTTCGCGGATGGGGCGGCCGCCGGTGTCGGTGAGGCGCATGTTGCGGCCGGCGTGATAGTAAGTCAGTTTCAGGTCGGAGAGTCCCATGAGGTGAAGGACGGTGGCGTGGACGTCGCGCATGCGGTAGATGTGCGTGACGGCTTTGAAGCCGAGGTCGTCGGTTTCGCCGACGATGGCGCCGGGTTTGACGCCGCCGCCGGCGAAGAAGATGGTCATGGCGCGGGTGTTGTGGTCGCGGCCGGCTTTTTCGGCGAAGACGTCGGAGGGGCAGTCGGGCGTGCGGCCGAACTCGCCCATCCAGACGATTAACGTGGAGTCGAGGAGTCCGCGTTGCTTGAGGTCTTTGATGAGGGCGGCGATGGGCTTGTCGGTTTCAAGCGCGTTCTGGCGGTGGCGCTTTTCGATTTCCGTGTGGCTGTCCCAGGACTGCGAAGGCGTGTAGAGTTGCACGAAGCGGACGCCCTTTTCAACCAGTTGGCGGGCCATGAGGCAGCGTTTGCCGAAGGATTCGGTATTGGCGTCGTTGACGCCGTATAGGTCGAGGGTGGCGGGGGATTCGCGGGCCATGTCGAGCGCGCCGGGCACCTCCGTCTGCATGCGGAAGGCGAGTTCGTAGGCGTCGATGCGGCCGGCGAGGTCGGGATTGGTGGCGTGGCGGGCGGCGTGTTCGTTGTTGAGGGCGCGGAGGACGTCGCGCTGTTGCTGTTGGGCTTCGGCGGTGACGCCGGGCGGAGGAGTGAGGTCCTGAATGGGGTCGCCTTTCCAGCGAAGCATGGTGCCTTGAAAGGCGGCGGGGAGGAAGCCCGGTCCCCACTGTTGCGAGCCCGAGAAGGGGATGGAGCGGAAGTCCGGCAGGACGACGAAGCCGGGGAGGTTCTGATTGGCAGAACCGAGGCCGTAGGTGACCCAGGCGCCGACGGATGGGTTGCCGGGGATCACCGAGCCTGTGTTCATGAGGAAGACGGCGGCGGGGTGGTTGCCGTTTTCAGTTTGGATGGAGCGGACGAAGGCGAGGTCGTCGACGCAGGTGGCGATGTGGGGGAAGAGTTCGGAGACGTGGCGGCCGGACTGCCCGTACTGAGCAAATTGGAAGGGACTGCCGACGAAGAAGCGGGGCTTGGCGAAGAGGCTGACCTGGTCAGTGGCTTTCTCTTTTGACCAGTCCATGGGCGTGCCGTGGTGTTTGGCGAGGGCGGGCTTGGGGTCGAAGCTGTCCATCTGCGAGACGCCGCCGAGCATGGTGAGGAAGATGCAGGCCTTCGCTTTGGACTCGTGGTGGGGCTGGCGGGGGAGCAGCGGGCTGGCGGCGCGCGCGAGGTCAGCCAGGGCGAGCGCGCCGCATCCGGTGAGCGACTGGTAGAGAAAGCGGCGGCGGGCGAGTTCGATGGGGTGCATGGCGAATCAGTCCAGGTAGAGGAATTCGTTGAGGTTGAAGAGGACGAGGGCGAGTTGCGGGAGGTCGAGGCGGCGGGCCTGGGCGGCCTCCGAGGGCGTGGGGCGGCGCGAGAGAGCGTAACGGAACGCCTGGTCGATTTGACGGGCGGGGTCGTCGCCGGCGGCGTCGCGAACACGTTTCGCGAAGGCTTGGGCGGATTGTTGGGTGAAGCTGCTGTTGAGCAGGGCGAAGGCTTGGGGCGGGACGACGGTGGTGTTGCGCCGGGCGCAGGACTCGGCCATGTTGGCGGCGTCGAACACCTCCATCATGGGGTTGACGACGCTGCGGCGCTGGAAGGTGTAGATGGTGCGGACCTGCTGCTGTTCGGGCGGGGACGGGAACCATTTGAAGAACTCGAAGCCTTCGGCGACGTCGCCGGCGACATCGAGGAAGACGCCGGGACCGCCGGGGTGGGAGCGAAGCTGGCCGCTGACGGCGAGGATGGAGTCGCGCAGGGATTCGCTTTCCAGCCGCAGCCAGTTCATGCGCCAGAGGAGCTTGTTTTCGGGATCGACGGCGGCGTACTTGTCCGACTGCGGGTGCGCGGTGGACTGCTGATAGGTGTTCGACAGGAGCATGAGCTTGTGCATGGCTTTGATGCTCCACTTGCGTTCGATGAATTCGGCGGCGAGATAGTCGAGCAGTTCCGGGTGGGTGGGGCGTTCGCCGTTGCGGCCGAAGTCAGAGGGGGTGTTGACGAGGCCGCGGCCGAAGTGGTGCTGCCAGATACGGTTCACCATGACGCGGGCGGTGAGCGGATTGTCGGGGCTGGCGATCCAGTTGGCGAGCGCGGTGCGACGTCCGGAACTACCGCCGGCGAAGGGAATGGTCGCGGCAGCGGAGTCGCCGGTGACGCAGGAGAGGAAGCCGGGCTCGACTTTGGCGGCCTTGTTGGCGAGTTCGCCGCCGGTGAGCACATAAGTGTCGGCGACGGCGGGCACGTGCGGGGGAACGACATCGGAGACGCCGTAGGCGAGGGGGCGATGACGCGCGGGGAGTTCGGCGAGGCGCCGTGCGCGGTCGCGGGCGGCGGCGTATTCGGCGCGCTCGGCTTCGGTGAAGGTGGGGTCCTTTTTGTCCTTGATGAGGCGGTTGAAGTCCTTGGGGGCTTTCTTCTTCAAGCGCTCTTCGACAGCCTGGAAGGCTTCCTGCGCGGCTTCGGCGTCGTCTTCCATCTGGCGGATGAGGTGCTTGAAGCGGCGGTCGGGGTCTTCGGCCTTGGTGTGGGGCGCCGGGCGGTCGTCAATGCGGGTGGCGGCGAAGAAGGCTTGCAGGCGGTAGAAGTCGCGGGTGGGGATGGGGTCGTACTTGTGGTCGTGACAGCGGGCGCAGCCGGCGGTGAGGCCAAGAAAGACCTGGGAGGTGGTGGCGGTGACTTCGTTGAGGAAGTCCTGGCGAAGCTGGGTTTTGAAGTTGGCGTCGGCTTCCCAGGTGGCCATGCGGTAGTAGCCGAGGGCGACCAGGCGATCGCTGCGTTCGGCGGGACCCTGGATTTCGTCGCCGGCGAGTTGTTCGCGGATGAACTGATCGTAGGGCTTATCGGAGTTGAACGAGCGGATGACGTAGTCGCGGTAGCGCCAGGCGGTGGGACGTTCGCCGTCGATGGCGAAGCCGTCGGATTCGGCGAAGCGGACGAGGTCGAGCCAGTGGCGGGCGTAGCGTTCGCCATAGCGGTTGTCGGCGAGGAGCCGGTCGATCAGTTTCTCGTACGCGTTCGGCGCGGAGTCGTGGAGGAAGGTGTCGACTTCGTCGGGCGTGGGCGGGACGCCGAGGAGGTCGAAATAGACGCGGCGGATGAGGGCGCGGCGGTCAGCCGGAGGGGCTGGGGAGAACTGGTGGGTGTCGAGTTTGGCCCAAATGAAGGCGTCGATCGGATGAGCGGCCTGTCGTGGCAGGGCGGGCTTTGCCGGTTTGGAGAACAGCCACTGGAAGTGAGAGTCGGAGGTGGTCTTCTGTGGCGTCATCTCAGCGATGGCTTTGGCCACTTGGTCAACGACGTTGGAGGGCAGGGAAGAGCCCAGCGGCATGCGGGGCGTCTTCTCGCCTTTCAAGTACTGGACCAGCAAGCTGGCGTCCGGACTGCCAGGAACGATGGACGCGCCGTGTTTTCCGCCCTGAAAAGCGCTTTGCCACGAATCGAGCGACAGGCCGCCGGAAGCCTGCGAGCCGGCGTGGCAGCCCGCGCAGTGCTTCGTGAAGATGGGAGCGAGGCGGGAGTCGAAGAGGGCTTGGTTGGGGTCGGCTGCGGAGGCGATGGCGGCCAGGCACACCAGGAACAACAAACGTGGCATCGTGACTTGCCCGGAGGATATCACAATATGGAGTTATGAGACGGTTAGAGAATCGAGTGGCGCTGATCACGGGCGCGGCGGGCGGAATCGGATCGGCGATGGCTCGCCTGTTCGCGTCTGAGGGAGCAGCCGTAGTGGTGAATGACGTGTCGCGCTCAGCGGCACAGCATCTATGCGTGGAGATTCGCGAAGGCGGCGGCCGGGCTATGCCGGTGGTGGCCGATGTGTCGTCGGCCGAGGCGGTGGATGCGATGTTTGCCGAGGCGGAAGCCGAGTTCGGCGACGTGGATGTGCTGGTGAACAACGCAATCTGGTCCACCGGAGACACGACCCTGGAGGACGAAGATGAGCAGGTGTTCGACCGGACGATCGCCGTGTGCCTGAAGGGTCCGTTCCTTTGCACGAAGCGGGCATTGCAAGGCATGAAGAGAAAGGGTGGGGGCAGCATCGTGACGCTGTCGAGCGTGAACGCGCTGTTCGCCTTTGGGGAGACAGCGTATACGGCGGCCAAAGGCGGGCTGATCTCGATGATGCGTCTGGTGGCCGCGGAATATGGCGCCTACAACATCCGTAGCAACGTGATTTGTCCCGGTACGATTGAGACGGAGAACTGCATGAACTACTGGCAGCAGTTCCCGGCGGGTTTTCAGAAGCTGCTCGACATGTACCCGCTGGGCCGCATCGGGAAGCCCGAAGAAGTAGCGCGCTACGCCTTGTTTCTTGCGTCGGAAGAGTCGTCGTTCGTCAGCGGTTCGGTCTGCGTCGTCGACGGAGGCGTGCTGGCCGGCCGGAAATTCGAGGCCTAAAGGCGGACGTGTGGTCGCAGGGGAACGGAGCGGTTGCAGGCGCTCAGCTCCCCTGTTTCCCAACGCTACTTGGGAGGCTCTTCCGCGACGGCCCGCCGCGTGTTTTCGGTGAACGGGTCGGTGGGAAGCTTCTCGAGCAAGGCGTTCACGGCGCGAACCGCCGTCTCAGCGATTTGTGGGTCGATGTTGGCGCGGCGTAAGCCTGCCAGTTGGGTTTGCACGGCATGGGCGAACCAGGTTCCGCAATACCACATGCTGGGCGAGAACAGGGTGACGCAGGCATGGTCTCCACAGTTCAGGCGCACCACCTGAACGTGCGTCAGGCGATTGCCAAACGGAGGGACGCCCTGCCCCTGCGGACTGTGGCCGGCGAAGATGGTGTAACAGCCCGGTGGAACAGCCACTTCGAGATGTCCGCATTTGGCCGGAAGAAAGGCGTACTTCTTCTTACACCACTCCAGCACTCGTCCCTCGCAATCGAGAATGTGAACGAACCAGGTTTCCTTGTCTTCGATATGGCATGGGTCACCGAAACGGGTGATCCAAATGTTGAGATTTGCTGTACTCATGGTATTCACTCCACTCTTGGAAAACAGGCAACCCCGAAATAACCCCGCATTCCAGTAGTGAACTTCGGGAGAAAAGGATTACAGATTGAATTTCAATCCGGATGTACTCGCAGGGGAAGAATAGAGGAAAATAGTCGGTGGCGGCGGTTGGACTTTTCGGGATGGCAACGGTTTCACCAGACATTGAGATTGAAGAGGGGATCGAACACGAGCACACACCGCTCTATAACGTGGTGCTCCTGGACGACGACGATCACACGTATGAATACGTGATCGAGATGTTGTGCCGTTTGTTTGCCATGGGCGAGTCGCAGGCATACCGCCACGCGGTGGAGGTGGACACGAGCGGCCGAACCATCATCATCACGTGCGAACTCGAGCACGCCGAGTTTGCCCGCGACCAGATTCATGGCTACGGCAAAGACTGGCGGATGCCGAAGAGCAAGGGGTCGATGAGCGCGATTATCGAGCCGGCGGCCGGCGCGTAGGCAGGGCGATTTGGGACGGGCGTGATCCGCCCAGGTGCAGTCGATTCTGCGCGGGCTCGGGATGCACCTCGGCGCGCGGCCAGTTACTGGACGAGATATCGAGGCGGATCCGGTGCCCGCGGGCGAAGAGGTTACTCGTGGTGCCGAGATCGATCGCTGCCTGGTTTGGTTTGTTTGCCTCGAAGGTAACGCGTTGAATCCCGTCGAGCAGAATCATGGCGTAGTTGTCGGGATACAGGTCAATCAGCTTCGCGGTGAAGTCAGATTGCCGCGCCGTGGAACCCGTGTGCAGCTTGACTTGAATCCGCCCGGTCACCTCCAGTGGCTCGGAAAGGGGCTCTGAGACAAAGCGGAGGACGTCGGAGCGGGCATCCAAGGGAGACTGATCCTGCACGCAGGGCGGGATGGTGGAGACCATCGTGTAGCGGCCGCCGAGGGAGGGGACCGGGTTGGATGGATCGTGGCGCCAGGCAGGCTCGCTTTCCTGTTCGGGACGGGAGCGTGTAAGCTTTCCACCGGCAGCGAGATACCAGGCCTCGGTGGATGTATTCGGCGGTGGCCAGGAATCGGCGGTAAACCAGCGGCCGCCGTGCATGCGCCGGTTACGCCCGTCGCGGGATCCGTCGCCGCCGCCCATCCGGAACCAGCGTACGGTGGGGATGTTGGGGTTTCCGCGTTTGAGCGAGCGGTCGAACCAGTCCAGGGCGAGATCCTTGGGGTCCAGGGCGGCGGCGTAACCGAAGCTCACGTCGCCGCAGCCCGACCCTCCGATTCCGTGTGGCCATGGTCCAAGCCAAAGGGACTGCGGAGACTTCTGCCGGCGGCGCAATCCCGCAAAGTTCTCGATCGCGCCCTCGGCAAAGTAGTCGTACCAACCGGAGATGAACAGCGTCGGCACGTCTTTCATCTGTTCCCAGCCGCCTTCGGTAAAGAACCCTTTCCGCCGCCATTCGGAGTCGAACTCGGGATGGGCATAGAAGTCGTCGAACATGCGGCGGTGGGCGGGAAAGGCATCGAGGACACGCCCGCGTTCAGCCACGGGCAGGCGGAACCAGTTGGTTGGGTCGCGCAGGATGGCGGTGAGTTCGTCTTTCGGCGCGGGCGTATTGCTGGTTTGGGCGGACCGAAGAATCCAGATGGACCAGCCGAGATTGAGGACGCCGCCGGGATAGGCGAACTCGCGGTAGAAGTTGTTGCCGCCCACGTTGGCAAACATCGCCTGAAGATGCGGCGGGCGGTACATGGCGGCGTGGTATTGGTCCCAGGCGAGATAGGATGCGCCATCGGTCACGACCTGGCCGTTGGACCAGGGCTGGCGCGCTACCCACTCGATGGCGTCATAGCCGTCGGGTCCTTCGTTGATAAAGGCGTAGAAATCCCCCGCCGATTCGAACCGCCCGCGCACATCCTGGGCGACGACGGCGTAGCCGCGGGCGGCGAAAAAGTTGCCGGCCGAGCG
>JAEUQD010000718.1 GCA_016789925.1 Bryobacterales bacterium
TTCAACGCCGCTTATACCCATCCGGAACTGTTCACGCGCGTGCTGTCGCGTATCGGGAGTTTCACCTCGATTCAATGGCAGCCGGGGATACTCGACGGCGGCAACGTCTATCCATTCAAGATCCGGAAAGAGCCGAAAAAGAACATTCGCGTGTGGCTTCAGGACGGCTACGGCGACCTGGAAAATGAGCACGGAAGTTGGCCGGCCCAGAACGTCGCCATGGCCAACTCGTTGAAAAGGATGGAATACGACTTTCACTTCGTCTGGGGCAACGGAACGCATTCCCGCAACGGAGGCCACGTCGAACTGGCGGAAGAGATGATGTGGCTCTGGCGCGGGTACGACTCGGCCAAGACCTCCGACACGTTCGCTCCGGACCCCGCGGAGAAAGACAAACCCTACTTTCGCATCGTGAAACTGAATCGCGAAACACCTCTCCCATGAACCAGCCTGCGCTGATTAACTACCAAAATGTCACGGTGTACCGGAAAGGCCGGGCCGTTCTCGATGACCTGACGCTCACCATCCCGGTGGGACAGCACGCCGCCATCATCGGACCGAACGGATGTGGCAAATCGACCCTGATCAAGACAATCACCCGCGAACTATACCCGGACCCGGAGAAGCCAAATTCGTTTCTCGAGATCTTCGGCAAGCGGGTGTGGAACATCTTCGACTTGCGCCACATCCTAGGCGTGGTCTCCTACGACTGGCTCCAGACTTGTACGAGGGATTATCCCAGCTTCGAAATCGTGGTCTCCGGGTTCCACGGCTCCATCGGCATCTGGCCCAACCATGTGGTGACGCCGGAAATGGAGGAGCGGGCCAGGGAAGTGATGGAACTCCTTGAAATCACCCATCTCGCGGACCGGCCCACGGAGGAGTTGTCGTCGGGGGAAAGCCGCCGCGTCCTGATCGCGCGAGCCCTCGTCCACAATCCGCAGGCGCTTCTGTTTGATGAGCCGACCAATAGTCTGGACCTACGCTCGATGCATGAGTTACGGGAAATACTTCGTAAAATAGCTGCGAGAGGAACCAGTATCTTACTGGTGACACATCACTTACCGGACATCATCCCGGAGATTGAACGAGTGATCCTCCTGCGAGGCGGCAAGGTGTTCGCGGACGGTGCGAAGGATTCCATCCTTACTGAGGAAAAGCTTTCGCAACTCTTCGATCTACCGATCGAAGTAGAACGCCACGACGGCTATTTCCACGCCTGGTAGCCTTCAGCGCGGAGCAGATCGTCCCAGTACGATCCAGCGGCGGGCGTCCAGATGTCCTGCCAGCGGCCAACGGTCCGTGTGCCATGCCCGTAGATGCAGACGGTCGCCTCGGTGGACGGGTCGACCACCATACTGCCCGTGACCCCATCATCCAGCGGCATCCGCAACCGGTGCAGGCACTCTCGGCAGCGCAATCGCAGATCGTGCCAGAAATAGATGGCCGCCGCGGCCGATCCCGCCAGATACGCACTAATCGCAACCAGAAACACGAGGCCGCCCAGAGTCCACTCCACCCGCAGACCGGTGGCCAGGCTGCCGACTGCCGCCCAGACCGTCACCCCCAGCAGCGCCCAGCAAAGTACTACAGCCAATCCGTAAAACCAATAGCGCGTCGGCTTGCGCAGGGTAAGGACGACAAACCCGCACAAGAGCGCCAGCCAGACCGCCTCGCCGAAGGTGCGCCGCAACAGCCACATCCCGCTCAATGGCGTCAGCGCGACTCGGCCTTGGAGGAGGCTCGAGATTTCGCGCTCCAAGTCATCGCGCGACAGCCCGGGATTCCGTTTCACCACGGCGTACTTGCCGCGGTAGTTGCGGACAAAGCCGATGGTCCTGGCGTGGTCGGCCAGGATGATGACGTCACGGAAGGTGACGCGCTGGGGGCCACGGGCTTGAGGAATGCGGGAGACCACGAAGTATTCGTCCGCGGGTTCGGGCAGGCGGTGGAAGAGGCGGTCGCGGAGAGACGTTCCGCCGAAAACGATCACGAGGAGGGCCAAGCCAAGCAACGTGGCCGGATAAGAGAAGCGACCCGTCCAAGTTGACATAATGCGCATTCTCGGTTTTTCATTGACCGTCTCCATCTGGGAAGGGGCAAGCCCTCGCCTTAGCCGACGGCTTCAGGCCTCTGCAGAACCCCAAGCATCATGAAAAATCGCTGAATCGCGTGGTTGCTCGAAGCATCGAGCCAACCGGCCCTCCCGGATCTCATAGACGTGCGCTGTCCGATAGTCTTTTGATGCACCGTCACGCGTGAACCGATGACGCGCCAGCACGACGGCATGTCGGTCATTCGCCAACACATCTTCAACCTCCTCGTGAAATGTGCCTGCTGAGATGGCCATGGCTTTGCCGGCAAGATCGTGCAAGCCCTGTCTCCCTGCCCATACTCCTGAAATGCCTCCCTGGCCGGGAACATTGAATGTGAAATCGTCAGCGCATGGCCGCAGGTAGTTGTCAACATCGCCGCAGGCGAATGCGGCGTACGCGTCTCGTATGATCTGCTCAAGGGGATGCGACATTCGCGAAATTCTATCACAGCAGACTCGTATTGAGAAATCCCCTGGAGGTGATTCGCATGATCGATTGTCCCTCACGTCCGGCCCGCCCAGTTTTACGCTAAGTAATTTGCAGAGTAACAGGCAGTCCTAACCTGGCCCTCACCAGTCCCGCTGTCTCTTCTGCCGACCGGATCCGCAGCACTTCGAACCCAGCCGCCTCTCCGCTGGCGATTCCCGCCGCTGAATCCTCGACCACCAACGCGTGCCGGATTCCCAAACGCGCGGCCGCCGTCTGGTAGGGCTCCGGCGAGGGCTTCAGGTTCTTGACGTCTTCGCCGGTGACCACAGTGCGAAAGGCCGCCCGGACACCGGCTAGTTCCAGGGCGCCTTCCACTTCGAGCCGGCCGCTGGAACTCACGACGGCCATCGGCAAACTATCCAGCCCGCCGAGGAGCAGTTCTTTAACCGAGTCCGGCATGGGAACCGATTGCCGCATGCGCTCGCGGAAAATTTCCTTCTTGCGCGGATATTGCATCCAGATGGCGTCGAAGAGGTCATCACGCGCGGCGACGCGGCAGATGGCCTGAATCATCGCCTTGTCCGACACTCCGATACAGTTGCTTTCATACTCGTCCCAGGACAGCGTCAATCCGAACGGGCGCAGGATGTCGTTCCAGCACTCGAAATGGACGGGTTCGCTGTCCACCAGAACGCCGTCGAAATCAAATAGGACCGCTTCTATCATCAATTGGAAAAGCGAATCGACTGGATAATCTGGTCGAAGACCGGTTGCGCGGTATTCATGTCGCGGTCGGGCGCGATTAACAGGAGGAAAAACATGCCACGCGGGCGCTGTGCCGTGATCAACACGAGTTCCTCGTTGACCCCCTGGAAGGGCGAAGGGCCCTGCAAGCGGGTGGCGAGCGCGTCGGAGTTTCCGAGGCGGAAGCGGCGCGACTGACTGCTTACGCGAATATTCGGGTCGCCCTGCTGGAATTGCTGGACGAGCGTTTGCGTATCGCGGTCGAGTCCGGCGGAAGACTGGATAATGTTTACGATCATCCCGTAGCCAATGGCTTGGCCCACCATCCCTGACCGGGACGCGATGGTGAGTTGGCGGGTCTGCTCGTTGGGGAAGACTTCCCAATTATCGGGATACCCGAAGACGACTTCCCCGCCCTGAAATTCCTTGAGGCGGTTGGAGGGCCGGCCTGCAGCGTAGTTCTGTGGATTGCCGGTACCCTGGGGCGCGTTTGCGCCGGCCTGCTGCTGCTGGGCGGGTTTCTTGGGCGGATCGGGCAGACGTTGGGCCACCTGCTTCACCGAGCTGATATCGCCGGTTCCGGCGGTGTAGTCGCGGCGGGGCAACAACTGAATCTCGTCCTGGACCGCCTTGACGCGATTGCCCGGGTTGGGGTGACTGGCCAGGAACTCTCCGAGGCGGCTGGATTTGCCCGATTCCGCTTCGAGTTTCTCAAAAAAGCGCGCCATTTCGATGGGGTTGTAGCCGGCCGACGACATGATGCGGGTGCCGAGCAAGTCGGCGTCACGCTCAGCGGAACGGGAAAATTTCAGCAAGACGGAATTGGCTCCCAACCCGATGCCGAGTTGCGCGAGCATGCCGGTGATGCCGCCGCGCGCGCCTAGCATTTCAGCACCCAACATTGCGGGCAGTTGGATCAACTGGGCTTTGGAAGCCTGGTTGGTGCCGTGCCGCAGAATCACGTGCGAGATTTCGTGCGCGAGCACGCCGGCGACCTGACCTTCGTTGTCGGCGGCGAGGATCAGACCCGTGTGCGTATAGGTAGGGCCGCCGGGTAGTGCGAAGGCGTTGATCGACTTCTCGTTGACGACCTTGAACGAATACTGAAATCCCTGGGCTTCACGGGCCGATGCGAGACGCCTCCCAATGCCCTCGACGAAGCGGACCAAGGTCGGATCGTTGACGACCTGGACTTCCTTTTCGATCTGTTGAGCGTACTCGCGGCCCATCTGGACATCCTGTTCGACGCTAAAGAGGTTGAAACCGGGCTTCAATTCGCGGAGCTTCTTTTGAGCCAAGGTGACGCCGACGGTCAGCGCGAGCAAGAGGCAGAGTCGCCAGAGTTTTCCGGGCATGATCATTTTACCCTCCGTATACTTCCGATGGGACGCGTTCAAACTCAGCTAAGTTGCGCATTCCCCTTCAGTTATAATAGCGAAATGACGCCCACCGAAAAGATCTGGCACAACGGGAAGTTCATCCGTTGGGATGAAGCCAGGATCCACGTTCTCTCGCACGTTGTCAGCTATGGCAGTTCAGTATTCGAAGGCATCCGGTGCTACGAAACACCGGGTGGCCCCGCCATCTTCCGGCTTCGCGAGCATGTACGGCGTCTGCTTGATTCGGCGCGAATCTACCGCATCAACGATGTGGGGTTCTCGATTGATCAACTCAGCCAGGCGATGATCGAGCTGGTGTCGGTGAACCGGTTGAAGTCCTGCTACATCCGCCCGATCGTTTTGCGCGGATATGGAGACATCGGCGTGATGCCGCGCAACAACCCGATCGAGATCTACCTGGCCTGTTGGGAATGGGGCAAGTATTTGGGGCCGGAGGCGCTGGCGGAAGGCGTGGATGTGTGCGTGTCGTCGTGGCAGCGCAACGCTCCGAACACGATGCCGACGCTGTCGAAGGCGGGCGGCAACTATCTGAGTTCGCAACTCATCCGGATGGAAGCCGATGTGAACGGCTACGCCGAAGGGATTGCGCTCGACACTTCGGGCTATGTGAGCGAAGGCTCGGGCGAGAACATCTTCGTGATCCGCGATGGAAAGATCTTCACGCCGCCGCTGGCAGCATCGGTGTTGCCGGGCATTACGCGCGATAGCGTCGTGAGCATCGCCCGCGACCTGGGCTTCCCGGTGATTGAGAGCAACCTGCTCCGCGAGACCCTGTACGTGGCCGACGAGATCTTCTTTACCGGCACGGCGGCGGAAGTGACGCCCGTGCGCAGCGTGGACCGCATGACGGTGGGTTCAGGCCGGCGCGGACCGATCACGGAGAAGATTCAGACGGAATTTTTTGGGATTGTGAACGGGACTCAGGATGACCGGTATGGGTGGCTGACGCCAGTGCCGGCGGCGGTCTCCGCGTAGCCTATCAAGAGATCGGCGGGCGCCACTCGACTCCGGTCACCTCCCCCGAGATTTCCCGAAACCGTTGTAACGCCCGCAGCGGATCGACTTCTGTTGTAACAGGCTGGCGCCGCCGGGCGCTAGGGTAGCGCTAAGATTTAAGGGAGCTTTTCCGCAGCTTTCTTTTGCTTTCCTTGCCACAGGTTAGCCAGGGCCGGCTGTGTGAAACTTGTGGATAAAACATGGAAACGCAGTATTGTTACGGGCTGGACGCCGTCAGCGGCCAGCCTTTAGAAATTCGCTTCGACCAGACCATTACGGCGGTGGATCCGATCGTCGGCTCGCACGCCATCACCAACTACGTCGCGCCGGGCTGGATTGACATTCAAGTGAACGGATACGCGGGTGTCGACTACTGTTCGCCGGACTCGCCGGCGGAAGAGATCGCGCGTTCAATCCGAGCGCTGTTTAAGACCGGGGTGACGCGATTTTTCCCGACCGTGATCACGGGTTCGGTGGACGACATGGCCGGCGCCATCCGCAACCTTGCCAAGGTGAAGGCTTCCCTGCCCCTGGAAGGCCGCGCCATGGAGGGATTCCATATTGAAGGTCCGCACATCTCGGCGGAAGAAGGGCCGCGGGGCGCGCATCCGGTGAATTGCGTACGTCCTCCCGACACGGCCGAATTCGACCGGTGGATGGACCTGTCGGAAGGCCATGTCCGGTTGGTGACCGTGTCTCCGGAATGGCCGGGAACGAACGCGTATATCGAACACGCGGTGCGCGCGGGCGTGGTGATCGCGATCGGGCATACGAAGGCGACGGCGCAACAGATTGCCGACGCAGTGAGCGCGGGGGCCACGATGTCCACGCACTTGGGCAACGGGGCCCACGCCGTGCTGGCGCGACATCCCAACTACATCTGGGACCAGTTGGCCGATGACCGTCTGATGGCCAGTTTCATCGTTGACGGCATCCACCTTCCGCAGAGCTTTCTGAAGGTGGCGCTGCGGGCGAAAGGCGTGGAGCGGAGCGTCATGGTCACCGATGCGGTGATGCCTGCCGGATGTCCGCCGGGGCGTTACAGGCTGGGCGAAGTGGACGTGGAACTGCACCCGGACGAACGCGTGACGCTGGTGGGCAAGGACCGGCTGGCGGGTTCCTCGGTTCGGATGGACACGAGCGTGGAGAACCTGATGAAGCTGGGCGATTTGAGCCTGATGGAAGCCGTGACCATGGCCACGCGGAACCCCGCGCGGGCGGGCAGGGTGCGCGCACGGCAACGAGGGCTTGCGCCGGGCGAGCGGGCGGACCTGGTGGAGTTTCAGTTTGACCGCGCCTCGAAGCGGATTCAAATCGAGGCGGTTTATCTCGATGGCGAGCGTGTGTATTCATCGGCAGTGAACTAGAGCGACCGTGGACACCAATCCTTTATCAGGGCAACTGCTGGAGTCGGCAGTTCAGCTTGACCGCCAGAAGATCCTCAACCCCGACGCGTTGAGGCTGTATGGAGGAATCAACTCAGAGGCGCCGCTGCTGATCATCCTCGCGGCGGGCAAGGGGACGCGGTTCGGACAGAACCCCAAGTGTGTACAGCCAGTGCATGGGACACCGCTGGCGCGGCACTCGATCGACTCGTTCCGGCACTTCAGCGCCTCGCCCGTGGTGTGCCTGGTCGGCTACCGGCATCTGGAAGTAGCGGCGGCATTAGGTCCGGACAACATCTATGTGCAGACCGCCAACCCCACCGGAGGGACGGCGTTCGCGGCCTATGAAGCGTTCAGCGTTCCCGGACTGCTGGAAGAGAATCCGCTGCTGATTGTCACGATGGGCGACCGGATTGTGCCGTCGTCGATTTTCCGGCGGCTTTGGGAAACGCATTGTGAGGGGCGTGAGGCGGACCTCACGTTTTTGTCGGCCGTGTATGAACCACCCAAGAACCGCGGCAAGGGACGCGTGGTGCGGGACGAGCATCGCCGCGTGGTGCGGATCATCGAAGAGAAGGACATTGCAAACGAGGGCGATCCACTCACGCGGCAGGCTTTGATGAGCCTGACCGAGGGCAACTGTCCTCTCTATATCATTCGGGCGGCCACGCTGCGGCGCTATCTGGCCAACCTGAGCAACGCCAACGCCCAGGGACAGTTCTACATTACAGACATCGTGGAGGGGATCAGCCAGGCGGGCGGCGAGATTCGCACGCTGACGACGACGGTGCAGGAACCGGAGTATGACCTGCTGTGCTCCGATGTGACGCAGCCGATGGATCTGGCTTTGCTGGAAGGGATTCTGGCCACGTCGCGCGGATTGCTGTTTCCGGAAGAGCTGGAAGTGGAAGAAGCGGCGCGG
>JAEUQD010000207.1 GCA_016789925.1 Bryobacterales bacterium
CAACCGCCTCCTCGGCGTCTTCGAACTGGTCGGCATTCCGCCCGCACCGCGCGGCGTCCCCCAAATCGAGGTCACTTTCGACATCGATGCCAACGGCATCATGAACGTGTCGGCGAAGGACCGCGCGACCAACAACGAGCAAAAGATCACCATCACCTCTTCTTCGGGATTGAGCAAGGAGGAAGTGGATAAGATCGCCAAGGATGCCGAATCGCACGCGGCTGACGACCGCGCCCGCAAGGAAGAAATCGAACTGCGCAATCAGGCCGACGGCATGATCTACTCGGTTGAGAAGATGCTGCGCGAGCATCGCGAGAAGATCGGCGAAGCGGAAGCCAAGAAGGTTGAAGAAGCCGTTGCCGAGACCCGCAAGGCCATGGACGGCGGCGGGAAAGACAAGATCCAGGCCGCGATGGACCAGTTGACGCAGGCTTCGCACAAGCTGGCCGAAGCGATGTACAAGACCGCCGGACCCCAGCCCGGCGCGCAGCCCGGCGCCGGACCCACCGACGGAGGCTCCGCTGGGACTGCCGGCGAGGCCGGGCCGAAGAAGGACACCGTAGTCGACGCGGAATTCGTTGACGTCGACGACAAGAAGTAGATTCCGATGAGAAAGGGTGGTTATGCCGGCAAAGCATGACTACTATGAAACCCTGGGCGTCGCGCGCTCAGCCGGCGAGGACGATATCCGCAAGGCGTATCGCCGGCTGGCGCGCAAGTTCCATCCCGACCTGAATCCTGGCGACAAGGCGGCCGAAGACCGCTTTAAGAACCTCCAGGAGGCGTACGACATCTTGAGTGACGCCAACAAGCGGAAGATCTACGACCAGTACGGTTTCTATTCCGACAACATGCCCCCGCCTGGCGCCAACCCGTTCGGTGGCGCGGGGGCCGGGCGTGGCCCGACGATGGACTTCGGCGGGTTTAATTTTGAAGACGTCTTTCCGGGCGGCCGGCCCGGCGGCCGGTCGACTCCGCACCCGACTGAGTCGGGCGGCGGCTTCAACTTCGGCGACCTCTTCGGCAATTTTTTCAAACGCGGTGGCGCCGCATCGCGGGAGCCGCAACAGGGTACCGACCTCGAATACGCCCTCGACGTAGACTTTTGGCGCGCCGTCAAGGGAACTCAGGTGCGCCTCAATATCCAGCGTCAGGAGCAGTGCGCGGTCTGCCATGGATCCGGGGCGTCAGGTTCCAGCCGCATCCAGTGTCCGCAGTGCGGCGGCTCCGGCTCCACCGTGCAGCAGGCCGGGGCCATGCGGTTCAACATGCAGTGCCCGCGCTGCGAAGGGACCGGATGGACCAGAAACCCCTGCCCGTCTTGCGGCGGCGAAGGACGGGTTGCTTCGACAGATTCCGTCGAAGTCCGTCTGCCGGCAGGTATCCAAAGCGGGGATCGTCTCCGCGTGGCCGGCAAAGGTAACGCGGGCCAAATGGGCGGCGCGGCGGGCGACCTTTACATCACCGTCCGGGTCCAACCGCACGAGTTCTTCCAGCGGGAAGGCGACGAAATCCACATCACCGTGCCCGTCACCGTTTGGGAAGCCGCCCTCGGCACGAAGATCGAAGTCCCGACTATCGACGGCAAGGCCCTCCTCAAAATCCCGCAGGGGACGCAGAACGCTCAGAAATTCCGCCTCCGGGAGCGCGGCGTCTACAATCAGCGCAAGGACAAACGCGGCGACCAGATCGTCGAGGTCCTCGTCCAGGCGCCCAAGGCCCAGGATGAACGCAGCCGTGCCATTCTCCGCGAACTCGCGCAGTTGCACCCGGAAGATCCCCGCGCCGAGATGTGGTCGAGAGTGTAGCCCATGCGACGCACCCGAAGCAAAGCTGCTTACATGATTTCGGCGGTCGCCGAGCAGTACAACATCCATCCGCAAACGCTACGCCTCTATGAACGCGAAGGCCTCCTCCGGCCCTCGCGCAGCGACGGAAACACACGGCTGTATACCGACGACGATCTGGAGCGCCTCGAGATTATCCTGAAGCTCACCCGCGACCTGGGCGTGAATCTTG
>JAEUQD010000727.1 GCA_016789925.1 Bryobacterales bacterium
GTTCAATCATTGGACCGGGCAGGGTTACCGGCTGACGCATGTCAGCGGCTACACGGTGGGCGGGGACGACCGGTATGCGGCGATCTGGGAGAAGACTGGGGGTCCGGCATGGCTGGCAAGGCATGGTTTGACCGGCGCCAACTATCAGACGGCATTCGATAACGCTTACTACCGGGCGTACAAGTTGAAGTTAGTGAGCGGCTACGCGGAGGGGAACTCGGCGCGGTATGCGGCGATTTTCGAGAGTACGGGCGCGTGGAACCAGTCGGGCTTGAAGACGATTGACGATACGGTGAAGACGTTCGTCAATAAGTACGACGTACCGGGGGCCTCGATTGCGGTGACCAAAGACGGCAAGCTAGTGTTCGCGCAGGGCTACGGGCATGCGAACAAGGAGCAGAGCCTGGAGGCGGGTCCGCTGCACCTGTTCCGGCTGGCGAGCGTGTCGAAGCCGCTCACGTCGGTGGCGATTATGCGGCTGGTGGAACAGGGTAAGTTGAAGCTGTCGGATAAGGTGTTCGGGCAGGGAGCGCTGCTGGGGACCACTTATGGTACGAACGCATATGGGGCGCGGGAGAAAGATCTCACCGTGCAGCAGTTGCTGGAACATACGGCGGGCGGGACAACCTGGAACAACAAGGGCGACGACGGTAGCGGCGACCCGATGTTTCAGGAGACGAGTAAGAATCATGCGGAGTTGATCGGCTGGGTGCTGGATAACCGGAACCCGAGCGATACGCCGGGAACGACTTACTCGTATTCCAATTTCGGATACTGCGTGCTGGGGCGGATTATCGAGAAGGTGACGGGGCAGACATACGAAGCCTGGGTAAAGGCCAATGTGCTGAATGGCGCGGGCGCCAGCGACATGCATATCGCGGGCGATGCGGAAGCCGAACGGCGGGCCAACGAGGTGAAGTATTACGGCGGGAACGTGTACGGCATGAAGGTGAGGCGGATGGACGCGCACGGCGGTTGGGCGGGGAACCCGGTTGACCTGCTGCGGTTCATGGTGCGGGTGGACGGGTTCAACACGAAGCCGGACATGTTGCAGGCGGGGACGATTACGACGATGACGACGGGGTCGACGGCGAACGGCGGGTACGCCAAGGGCTGGGGCGTGAACGGAACAACATGGTCGCATGGCGGGAGCTTGCCGGGGACCTCGACGGTGCTATGGCGGAACAGCGGCGGGTTGACGATGGCGTTGCTGATGAATACTCGGAGCAGCGATAGCGGCTTCAATCCCAGCCAGGTGATCGGGGATATCGCCAACAACGTGACGAGTTGGCCAAATATCGACCTGTTCTAGCGGTGACAGATCCCACTAGACCAGGGCGGCGCAAAAACAATCACCGGCCTTGTCGATCCGGATAACTGCCATTCGACGATAGAGTGGAAGCTGTTATTGCAAACAGGAGATCAGACAATGCGTTGCATGGTGATTGTGAAAGCGACGAAGGAATCGGAGGCCGGCGAGATGCCCAGCACGGAGTTGCTGGCCGCGATGGGCAAGTATAACGAGGATCTCGTGAAGGCTGGGATCATGCTGGCCGGCGAGGGCCTTCAGCCCACATCGTTGGGGAAGCGTGTCCGGTTCTCGGGCAAGGACCGGACTGTGATCGATGGACCGTTCACCGAGACCAAGGAACTCATCGCCGGTTTCTGGTTGTGGCAGGTACGGTCGATGGAAGAGGCTGTGGAATGGGTGAAACGGTGCCCGAATCCGATGCCCGGCGAATCGGAAATTGAAATCCGGCCCGTATTCGAGGCGGAAGACTTTGGCGCGGAGTTCACACCGGAGTTGCGCGAACAGGAAGAACGGCTGCGGGAGCAGATCGCACAGAAAAAATAGTTCTTGGGGGTGTCGATTTCCCGGCGCCTCATTCGACGAACAAACAGAGCGGGTCGCGAGGGTCTGGCCCGCGATTACCCCCAAAGGAGATAACGACGATGCGATTCATGATGATGGTCAAGCAGGCGGAAAACCTGGGCGCTCCGCCCAAGGAGTTGATCGACGCCATTACGAAGCTGAGTGAAGACGCGGCCAAGACCGGCACGATGGTCGGAGGCGGCGGTCTCGCCCCCACGGCGCTGGGCGCGCGTGTACGGATTACGAAGGGCGAGATCGAGGTGATCGACGGTCCCTTCGCCGAGAGCAAAGAAGTGGTCGGCGGGTATGCGCAGTTTGAGCTGCCGTCGAAGGAAGAAGCGATCAAAGGGGCGCTCGAGTTTATGGAACTCCACCGGAAGCACTGGCCGGGTTGGGAGGGAGAGACCGAGATCCGTCAGATGTTTACCAGTCCGGGAGACTGCGCGTAGCAGGCGGCGCGGGCTTGCGCGGTTGGATCGTGAGATGGTGTGCTGGTAGCCGTGGCTACCGGCATCCATCGCACGATCGACGCCTTGTGGCGCATGGAGTCGCCGCGGCTGATTGCCGCGCTGACCCGCATGGTGCGGGATGTCGGCCTTGCCGAGGACTTGGCTCAGGATGCGCTCGTCGCCGCCTTGGAACAGTGGCCGCGGGAGGGTGTACCCGAAAAGCCCGGCGCGTGGCTGATGGCGGCGGCCAAACACCGCGCCTTGGATCATTTCCGGCGGAACACGCTGCTTGGCCGCAAGCATGAGGAGTTGGGCCGGCAGGTTGCCGCGCAGGAGTTGGCCGTGCCCGATTGGGATACCGCGCTCGACGACGCTGTGGGCGACGACCTGCTGCGGTTGATCTTCATGTCGTGCCATCCGGCGCTGACAACAGAGGCGCAGGTTGCGCTGACGCTTCGCCTGCTGGGAGGGTTGACGACGGACGAAATTGCGCGGGCGTTTCTGGTGCCCGAGGCGACGGTTGCGCAGCGGATTGTGCGGGCCAAGCGCACGCTGCGGGACAAAGGAATCCCGTTCGAGGTCCCGCGCGGAGCGGAGTTGCGGTCTCGATTGCCACCGGTGCTGGGTGTGATCTACCTGATCTTCAATGAAGGCTATTCGGCGACGACGGGGACCGACTGGATGCGTCCAGCCTTGTGCGAGGACGCCTTGCGGCTGGGTCGTATTCTCGCGTCGCTGGCGCCGCGCGAACCGGAAGTCCATGGGCTGCTGGCCCTGATGGAGATTCAGGCATCGCGGGCGCGGGCCCGCGTGGGTCCTTCAGGCGAGCCGATCCTGCTGTTGGACCAAAACCGTGCCCGGTGGGACCAACTACTCATCCGGCGCGGGCTGGCAGCATTGGACCATGCCGAGCGATTGGGCGGCGAGGCCGGTCCGTATCGGTTGCAGGCGCGGATTGCGGCTTGCCATGCGCGGGCGCGCTCGGCGGAGGATACCGACTGGCGGCGCATCGTGGAGATCTATACCTTGTTGGGGCAACTGACGCCGTCGCCGGTCGTGGAACTGAATCGCGCCGTGGCGGTGACAATGGCCGACGGTCCGGCGGCCGGACTGGCGCTGGTGGATCTGTTGACGGCTGATAAGGCACTCCAGAACTACCATCTCCTACCCAGCGTCCGTGGGGATCTGCTGAAAAAGCTGGGCCGCTTGGACGAAGCGCAAGTCGAGTTCCACCGCGCGGCCTCGCTGACGCGAAACGACCGGGAGCGCTTCCTCTTGCAGGAACGTGCACGCTCGTGCACGGCCCAGTGAGCCCGTGCGAGCTGGACTAGGAGAGGACGACGCCGACGCACAGAGCCAGGGCGAGCAGCATCACAAACAGCAGGATGCCGGTGACCAGAAAGGCGTGGAACCAGCGGCGAGCGTGCCGCTCTTCCATGAACATTTGCTGGTAGTGCCGCAACATCATGGGACACCTCCCAACCGCATTCTAGCGCCGGACGAGGCCGTGTAAAAGGGTGGCGAGCTGCGCGGTGAGACGGGGGGCGGAGAAGCTGTCGACAAAGGCCGGGTCAGGATACGATTCACGCGGACCGGGGCGGAGAAAGGCCATCAGTTTCTCATCGCTGCGCTCGGTTGGTTCGCCTTCGTAGATGACGGTGTGGTCCAGCCCGCTGCGGCGAAGAAGGTCTGTAGCCGGGCTGGACTCGCCTTCCGAACAGGCGAGCACGGGGCGGTGGACCTGGAAGTAGTCGAAGATTTTGGCGGGTAACTGAAGGGTGCCACCGGCTCCGTTCATGTCGATGAGGAGGAGGTAGTCCGCCCGGGCGGTGATCTCGCGGGCGTCGGACACGGGAACCAGGCTCTTGCGGCAGACGGCCCAACCTTTTTCCTCGAAGCGGTGGAGGAGGGTGGCCCACTCGGAGGGTTTGTCGTCCTCCATCGGCCCGACGAACCGAAGCACGACCGCATCGGGGCTGAGATGGCCGCCGTTGAAGAGCCGGTCGAGGGAGCGGAGAATCGGGGCAGGGCTGCGCCCACCGTAGATGTTGCCGACATGAACGATTTCTGGCCGCGAGCGCAGGCTCAAGGAATAGGACGGATAGCTATCGTCGGGGTCGAAGCCATTCCAGATGGTGCTGATTTTGGCGGCGTGTCGCGGATATTTCCGTTTCCAGAGTTGCTCGGCGGGCGTGGTGTTGGCGACAAGGGCATCGGCCTTTTCGACAATGCGGCGTTCGGCCCAACGTTCAGCGCCGAGTGGCCAGTGGCGTGTGCGGAAGGGATTGTCGGTGAAGGGGTCGCGGAAGTCGGCGATCCAGGGGATGCCCGTGTTGCGCTTGACCAACAGGGCGGCGAGGTGGGTGGCGATGGGGGGATGGGTCGAGATCATCGCGACGCAGCCGTGCTGTTTGATCAGAGCGGTGGCTGCCTCGACGGCGTGGGGGATCCAAGGGAATTCTTCGCTGAAGGGCAGGGCGACCCGCTGAATCCACCAGGCCAGCCGTTCGCGGCGATGCAACCAGGCGGGGGGATCGGGCTGAGGCACACGAACGACGCCGGGCGCGGGGGCGAGGTCCGGGCGGCCGCAAACCACCAGCGGGCGGAAGCCAAACTCGGGGAGGTAACGGGCAAAACGGCGCGGGCGGAAGGCTCCGGACGTGTTCTCCGGCGGGTAGTAAAACGCCAGGATGATTACCGGGAGCAAATCTGGAGAGCGGCCGTCCATGTTTCCTCGTAGCGGGCGACCATGGCCGCCTTCGTATATAGATCGCAGCAACGGCGGCGGTTCGCCAGTCCGGCGGCGGAGCGCAGGGCAGGGTCGGTGAGAGCGCGCAGGGCGGCGGCGTAGGCAAACCGATCACCCCGGGGGACGACAAAGGGTGCGCCCGGATTGCCCAGCATCGTGTTGGAGTCGCCGACGTTGGTGGTAAGGCAGGGCAGGCCGCAAGCCATCGCTTCGAGCAGCGCCATGGAGGCCTGCTCCGTGTTCGACGACATAACAAAGACATCGGCGGAATGGAGGAATTCCCTTATGTCGTGGGTGCGGCCGGCAAACAGGATGGAAGCGCCGCGCGCCTGCGCCAGGGCGTGTAGTTCGCTGCGACAGGGGCCATCGCCGACGATGATCAGATGGGCGCCGGGGAGGGCGGCGTCGGCGAAGGCGTTCACCAGCAGATCGAGGTTCTTCTCCTTGCGCAGGGCCCCGGTGAAGCAATAGAGGGTGGCGTTGTCGGGAATGCCGTAGCGGCGGCGGACGGAGGCGTCACGGCCGGGCTGAAAGCGATCGGTGTCGACGCCGTTGCGAATGAGCGTGAGGCGGCTGGGCTTCACGCGGTACTGTTCGCGGGCGATGGTCTGCAAGGTGTCGGAGGGCACGATGGTGGTGAAGAGATGATTGAGGGTGAGGCGGCGGGTCCAGACGCGGCGCGGCTTGAGGGTGGTTTCCTCGTCGTCGCCAAAGCCGTGCTCATTGTGGATGAAGGGACAGCGGGCCGCGGGCCGGCCGCCGAGCACCATGTCGAAGGCGCCCCAATTGTAGGTGGCGACGAGGTCGGGACGGACGCGGTGGAGGACTTGGCGCATCCGCCAGACGATTTGAAAGGCGTTGCCACGGTCGAAAGGGCCCAGGGTTTGGAGGGCGATGGAGGGGTCGACCAGGGCAGCGGCGGAGTAGTCGCCATAGACGGAGAGCACGGAGTGGGCTAAGCGCGGACCGATAGCGTTGATGACGCCGGCCAGGAGGAGTTCGGCGCCGCCGAGGCCGAAGCTCGGGAAGACATGGAGGAGATGGGGGCGGGAGGGAACCATGCAGTCCGGTGGGAAGGCCGGGCGAATTCCAAAGATATCACGCGCGGTTGGGCGAAGAGAGTCGCCGAAGAACTATTTCATGCAGTAATCGCAGCCGGGTGCGTTGGGGCGCGTCTCATTCGAGGCAACGCGCGTCCGTTGTGAGACGCAAGTGCACATTGCCTTTCGCACATTCGTGGCGGCAATCTGGCTGAATATACTATGGGGCGAAATGCCCTGTTTTCCAGGCGGGGTTCCGGGATTTGATTGGCGGTTCCTGAACGCCGGGCCTTGCCACTGAGGCCGGAGGCTGAGCGTAAAAATGATTCCCACTGTGGTTTGGGGCGTAATTCTCTGCATCGCGATGGTCTACACTTACCTGCCGGGCCGGTTCGACGCTGCGGCTACCGCCCTTTCGTTCACGGCTCGCATCGCCAGCCTGATGAGCCTGCTCCTGGTACCCGTCGGACTAGGTTGGCTGGCCTCCCGGCGTCGCGAGCGCATGTGGCGCCGCCTGACGAGAGTGGCGGCCGCGCTCGTCGTGTTCGTGGCCGCGCTCGCCGCCATATCCATGAATCAACTTGCCCTGGGCGCGGTGGTGGGTGTTGGCGCATTCGCTCTGCTGCGCGTTGCCGGGCGGCGATCGCGCGACTCCATCGAGCGAGGCCCCCCTATTCCGAGCCCACTTCCTTTTTGTCTTGTGTCTGTACCCCTCGTCCTCGGCGCGTTTCAAGGGATTGTGCTTCCGCGAGTGGCGGATTGGAGTCGAGACCGCGCGATCTCGCACAGCCTCCCCCTCATCACCGAGATCGAGACCTTCCACCAGCGGCGTGGACATTACCCAGTCTCACTGCGATCTCTGAATGCGGATTTCCCGACAGGGGTTACAGGGATCGAGCGTTTCCACTACGAGCCGAATGCCGAGGCGTACAACGTGTTCTTCATTCGGCCCCACATCGAGTTGGATGCCATGGAAGTGGTCTTGTTCAATCCTCGGGAAGAGCACCGGTTCACGTCGCACGAACTGGACATCCTTCAGTATGACGGTGAACAGTTCAATCGGCGTCGAGGCGATCGGCGCCGCACTCGATTGGGTCACTCCCATTGGATCTCGATCGTATTCGATTGAGTTAGCTCCTCCGTCCTTTACGGAGAGCCGAGAAGTGGAGCGGGAGACGGGACTCGAACCCGCGACGTCCAGCTTGGGAA
>JAEUQD010000743.1 GCA_016789925.1 Bryobacterales bacterium
AGGTGGCCTGGCGGCCCTGTCCGACGGCCTGCTGATGTACCGGCGGCGGTCCGCCCTCGGCGCCCAGTTCGCCTGGCTGGACCGCACGGGCAAGGTTGGTAACTCGTTGGGCCAGCCGGGCTACTACGTAGGGCAGCACAGGCTTTCGCCCGATGGGCGGCGGGTGGTGGTTGGCCGCGGCGGGCCCAACAATCTGCCGGACCTGTGGATGTGGGACATGGAGCGGGATGCCTGGAGCCGGTTCACGTTCCTGCCAGGAGGCGGAAGAACCCCGGTTTGGTCCCCGGATGGCAAGCATGTGATCTTCTCTTTGGGCTCCCCGGCGAACCTCTACCGGAAGGAGGCCAGTGGGGCGGGAACAGAGCAGCGGGTGACCAACTCGGCGAACGAGCCTGCCCCTAACGATTGGTCGCGCGACGGGCGTCTGGTACTGTTTAACGAACTGGCGCCGGACACCAAGCGCGACCTGTGGGTGCTGCCGGTGACCCCGGATGGAAAGCCCGAGGCCGGTGCTCAGCCACGGCCCTATCTGCGCACGCCCTCCAACGAAATTCAGGGGCGCTTCTCACCGGAGCCCAGCCCGCGCTGGGTGGCCTACACGTCCGACGAGTCGGGCTGGAACGAGATCTACATTCAGGCGTTCCCGGAGCCGCAGGGCAAGTTCCAGATTTCGACGGGGGGCGGCATGTTTCCGGAGTGGAGCCCCGACGGGCGGGAGTTATTCTATGTATCCGAGGAAGGCAGGTTGATGGCGGTGGGGCTGAATCGAGGCGCCGATTCGATCGCCCCGTCCACACCACGCGAGTTGTTCACTTTCTCCCGGAGTATCGGCAGTTCTTTCCCCTACGCCGTGGCGCCGGACGGCAAGCGCTTCCTGGTGAAGACCCCAGTGGGCGACTCAGGGCCGCTGGAGGTGATCGTCAACTGGCAGGCGCTGGTGAAGGCCCCTTCCGGGGAGTGAGATTCTTCTTGCGTCGCCGCCGGACGCTTAGCAACGCGGTGACGTCGGCCAGATCCTTCGGCCTCCCCGACGCGCGCTTGTTTCGCAACAGTGTTTGGAGATCGATGTAGTCGACCGGGTTGCCGCCGTAGACGCCACGCACCCTCTTGTCCCATGCTTTCTCGAAGTCCACGGCACTGATTGAACTCATGAGGTGAATCTGCACTGGAGGTACGCCGAGCTGGAGAATCTTCCGGTGCGCGGCCAGGTAGCTGGGATCGAGGCCTTCGACCGGAAAGCCGAAGTCATGAAGCGCCTGCAAGAGCCGCGCATAGTTCTCCGCAGCCGGCCGGACGAACATGTCGATATCGCCCGTGAATCGGGGTGCGCCGTGGAACGCCACGGCATAGCCGCCCACGATCAGATAGTCAACGCCATGCCGGTTCATCGACGCGCAGAACTCGGCGAAGTCTTTCTGATGCTCCACGTTTTCCGAGGATACCGGAAATATAGACTTTTCGGAGCCGGTCCACTTCGGCGACGCGCTCTTCGGGCGTTCTGCTCATCCAATGGGCGCGAGCGTCGCTCTGAAGGTCGTTCATCGAGATGACCTTGAGAACTCTCTCCATCATTTCAAGTTAGCAGCTTTGGCCGGTTGCGATTTGTTAGAGTGAGCAGTACCGCGTTACCATGCCACTTTCCGCAGGGGACAAACTAGGACCCTATGAAGTCCTCGCGCCTTTGGGTGCGGGTGGGATGGGAGAAGTGTATCGGGCGCGGGATACGCGGTTAGGGCGGACCGTTGCTGTCAAGGTCCTGCCCGATCATATCGCGCAGCGAGAGGAATCGCGGGGGCGGTTTGAGCGGGAGGCGCGGGCGGTGGCGTCACTGAATCACCCGCATATCTGCGTGCTGCACGATATTGGACCGAATTACATGGTCCTGGAGTTGATTGAGGGGGAGACGCTGGCGGCGCGGATTGAGAAAGGTGCGTTGCCGCTGGCGCAGGCGTTGCAGTATGCGGTACAGATCGCGGATGCGTTGGACCGGGCGCATCGGGCGGGGGTGACGCATCG
>JAEUQD010000406.1 GCA_016789925.1 Bryobacterales bacterium
CCCGATTCCGGCGGCGGCTTCGGCGGCAAGCACACCGGCGAAACCGCCATCGAAGCGGCCCGGTTGGCGCAAGAAGCCAAGCGTCCCGTGTCGCTCCGCTGGACGCGCGAGGAAGAGTTCACCTGGGCCTACTTCCGCCCCGCGGGCCTGTTCGAAATGCGGGCCGCGCTCGACGCGGACGGTCTCCTGCTGGCCTGGGACTTTACCAATTACAACGCCGGCGGAGCGGCCCTCGATAGTCCTTACCGCGCCGCGGCTTCGCGCACGCGTTTCATCCCCTGCGAGTCTCCGCTCCGCGAAGGTTCCTATCGCGGCATCGCCGCCACAGCCAACAACTTCGCCCGCGAGGCCTTTATCGACGAACTCGCCGCCGCCGCGAAAATCGACCCGCTCGACTTCCGCTTGAAGAACCTCGACAACGTTCGTCTGAAGGCCGTGCTCAAAGCGGCGGCGGAACGGTTCCGCTATCGTGAGCGCCTTGGCCGCCGGAAGCCCAACACGGGTGTTGGCATCGCCTGCGGCACCGAAAAGGGATCCTATGTAGCCGTCTGTGTTGAGGTGGACCTCTCCGGCGGTGTGCGCGTCACCGAGTTGTGCACTGCCTTCGAATGCGGCGCGATTCTCAATCCCGCCAATCTCCAGGCGCAGGTGGACGGGTGTCTCCTGCAGGGCCTCGGCGGAGCGCTCACCGAACAGATGATCTTCTCGAGCGGCAAACTCGCCAACGGCAGTTTTCAGCGCTACAAGGTGCCCCGATTCAGCGACGTGCCCAGACTGGAAACCGTCCTGGTCGACCGCAAAGACCTGCCATCGGCCGGGGCGGGCGAAACGCCGATCATCGGGGTCGCGCCCGCGATTGCGGCGGCCATCTTCCAGGGTTCCGGCCGCCGCGTCCGCGCCTTGCCCCTCGGGGCCTAGAAGATTACGCGCAACACTAATTCCGTCTGGCGAGACATATTCGCCTGCGCCGAGATCCGGCCGAACGCTCCGAGCGCACCGAAGGTCGTATTGGGTCCGGCGAACACCGGATGGTTGGCCAGGTTGAACGAAGAGGCGCGCAGGTTCACCTTCACGCGCTCGGTTACCGCGAACTGCTTGGTCAGCGTCAGGTTGATGTTGTTCATCCCAGGGCTCCGCATCCACGGCACGCGCTGGCCTACGTTCCCAAACGTGAAGTCGGCCGGTTGCGCGAAGGCCGCGGTGTTGAAGTACGCGCCCAACCTGTCGCTGATGCTGCCGCTGATCCCTGCCATCGGATCGCCAGTGACATTGGGGCGCTGCCCGCCGGCGCCGGCGAGAAATAGCGTGTTCTGGTTGACGCCAAAGCTCAACGGGAAGCCCGATTGGAAGGTGCTGAAGCTCGAGATGTTCCACTGGCCGATCATCAGGTCAACCAGTTTCGACGTGTTGCCCAGCACGGCGCGGCCCTTGCCGATCGGAACGTCCCAGGATGTCGTGACGGTCAGCCGGTGAGGTACGTCAAATGCCGTCACCGCCCGGTCCAGGCGACGGTTGTAGTTGTTCTGGTACGGCCCGATATCACCGATGTTCTTGCTCAGAGTGTAGGAGATCAGCGTCGTTAAACCGCGCCACATGCGCTGTTCGAATTTCATCTGCAAGGAGTGATACGTAGTGCTTCCAAATGCCGGCACGTTGCGTGTAATGTCGAGAAACTGCGGGAAAGGCCGCAGCAGTTGTTGCCGCTGTACAGTGGCGCCGGCGAGTGGACCTGACGCAATCACGCCGCGGAAGGGGTTGGGCACCGCTTCCAGGAGCGACCGCCCGAGCGAGAGGGCTTCCGACGGCACTTGATTGATGTTCTCCGAGATGCCAACCTGCGGGTCACTGGTGATGTGGATGCCGCGGCTGCCGACGTAGCCCATCTGGAACAGCGACTTGGAAAATACCTCGCGTTGGATATTGAGGTTCCAGGTGTGGAGCATCGGCATCTTGTCGTTGGGTTCGACGAACGAGATGCCCTGGCCGACGAGCGTGGCGAGGCCGCTCGAGTTCCCGGTGATGGCGGCAAGCCCTGCCGGGAAGGGGTTGCTCAGGCGGTCACGCGGCGTAAAGCCGTCCTGGGATGTGACCATCGCGGTCGTGGCCGAGTAACCAACCGGGTCGACGGAACCCACGACCGGGATGTAGTGCAACGCATAGCCGCCGCGAAGAATCGTCTTGTTCGTCACGCTATAAGCGAAGCCGATGCGCGGGGCGAAATTATTGCGGTCGGGGTCGTAGATGCCCCGCGGTAACCCGTTCTGGCTGGCGTACACCAAGCCGCCCAGCAGGTTCAAGCCTGGAGCGCGTAGCGGGCTGGCTGCGCTCCGATCGAAGCCGCGAGTGGCCCGGTCATACCGTTCCGTCCGCGGCGTCTCGTACTCGTACCGCAATCCCAAGTTCAACGTCAGTTTCGGCGTTACGCGGTAGTCGTCCTGAATAAAGAACCCGTAGTACTTGTTCAGAATCGAGACGCCGGTGTTGTTGGCCAGCGATCCGCCGCCCAACCCCATCAGCATCGAAGCCATCGGGAATCCCGTATTCCCCGCCGGAGTCAGCGCCGAAGGTCCGTTCGACCAGGCGTTGGAGTACGAGAAACTCCCGCTCGGATTGGTGTTGCGGAAGAAGTTACCGTACAGTAGCCGCAGGTCGGCGCCCACCTTCACGATGTGTTTGCCGCGTTGTTGCGAAACGTTCGATTGCAAGACGTAGGTGCGGCCGACGTCTTGAATCAGCGGACTGTTCGCCAGGCCCGTGAATCCTGTCACGCCGATTGTTGGGAACGCCTGCCCTTGCACCAGCCGGGTATACTGCGCCGGGAAGCCGAGGGATGCCAGGTCGAACCCGTCAGACCACGGGACGTTGTCTTCCTTGCCATAGGCATAGCCTAACCGCACGTCGAACGTTGTTCGGGAATTCAGCAGGAACGTATTTCCCCAGGAGATGCCGAAATTCGGGCGGTTGACGACGTTTCTTCCCGCCGTGGCCACGCCGTTGAAGTCGAACGGAAACACCAGCAGGCCGTTCCCTTTGTTGAGGCGGAAGAACGTATTCCATGCCGTCGAAAACCGGTGGTCGATCTTAGTGACAAACATGTCGTAGTTCCGGGGCCACTTCCCGGAGAAACCGTAGTTCTGTACCCAGGGCTGGGCGGCATTCGGGCCAGACCGGTTCGGCGTCGGCCAGAACGTCATAATCTTCTGCGCTACCGGGTCTTGCCGGTTGGCCGGAACGATGTTTCCCGCGAAGGGGGTCCGCGTCGGCGTGCCGCTGGCTGACGAAACTGAAAACGGATCGTACAGAGTCTGGGAGACTTCCGAGAAATCGCCGGTCCGCATCTTCGCCGTGGGCACGCTCAGTAGATTGTCGATGCCGTTGCCCTCGCGGGCGCCTTCGAAACTCGTAAACCAGAATGTTCTGTTCCGGCCGTCAAAGACCTTGGGAATGTAGACGGGTCCCCCCAACGTAAACCCATACGTATTTGCGCCGAAAGCGGCCAGCGAACGGCCTTGGCCGCGGGCGAAATAGCCGTTCGCATCCAATGCCGAGTTCCGGAAAAACTCGTACAACGTTCCGTGCAGGGAGTTGGTGCCGCTCTTGATCACCATGTTCGTAACGCTGCCGCCGCTGCGTCCGTACTCCGCCGATACCGTGCCCATCTCCAGCTTGAACTCCGCAATCGAGTCCACTGCCGGAACCCACTGCGAGATGTTCACGCCGCGATTCACGTTTACCGTATTGGCCGCGCCATCGACGAATACGTCCGTCGCGGCCACCGGCGCGCCGTTCGCCGAGAAGAAAATGTTCGTGATCGTATCGTTCGGCCTTGTGTCCTCTCCGTACCGGTTGTTTACCACGCCCGGCGTCAGCGTAAACATGAACAGCGAACTGCGGCCCTTGAGCGGAAGGTTATCTCGAATCTCCTGCCGAATGGCCGTACCCAGCGCCGCCGAATCCGTCTCCACCACGGCCACGTCGGCCACCACACTCACCGTCTCCGCCGTGTCGCCCAACTGCAACGTCACGTCCTCGCGCAGGGTTTGCGTGAGTGCCAGCACAATCCCTTGCTTCACCGCCGTCCGGAACCCCGCCGCCTTCACCGACAACTCGTAGTTCCCTGGCGGCTGAAACTGAAAAATATAAAACCCGTTATTGTCGGTAGTGGCTGTTCGCTCCAGTGCCGTGTCGACGTTCTTCAGCGTCACGGACGCTCCGGCCACCAATCCTTGAGTGGGGTCCGTGACAGTCCCTTGCAACGTGGAGCGAAAGTCCTGGCCCAAAACTGTTGAAACCGCAAACAATGCGGCAATCCCGCCAATGCGTCGTAGCATGGACTGAAATCTTATCAGACGGACCTGCGATTTGCGGGAACCCCTGCCCTGGGCGTAGCGTACTAGATAGGGAAGGAAAACTGCCCGCTATGTTCCGACGCTCGGCTCCTTTTATATTTTTCACTCTCGCATTGGTTCCGGCTCTGCCCGCCGCCGATGCCACCATGCTCAACCTCGTCATGCCCGATGCCAAGGTGATCATGGGCGCTGACTTCGACCGCCTGACGAACTCGCCGTTCGGCCAGCACATCCTCTCGCTCATGAACCTGGAAGGCAAGGAGTTCGAGAGCTTCGTCGGGATGACGGGCTTCGACCCGCGCCGCGACCTCCGCGAGGTGCTCGTGGCCTCTCAATCCGTTGAAGGCAATATGGGTTCTGACTCCGTAGCGATTGTGCGGGGGACCTTCGATGAGGCCAAACTGACAGCCTTGGCCTCGGTGAACGGTGGAGCCGTTTCCAGCTATAACGGCGTCAAACTCCTGACCGGACCGCCCAACCCGCGCCATGCCGGACCCACTATCGGCTACCTGGGCGGGGGCTATCTGATCGTCGGGCAGGACGCGCCAGTGAAAGCCTCCATCGACCGACAGCGTGCGGCCAAGCCGCTGGATGCCGCCCTAGCCGCTCGCATCCAGTCGTCCTCCGGCCAGTACCACGCCTGGCTGGTCACCACTGCCTCCCCGTCCGAACTCGCCGGACGCGTCCGCAACCCCAACATGGCCGGAGCCATGAAGGGCGATCTGCTGCAGGCTATCGAGAGTATTTCCGCCGGCGTCCGCTTCGGAGCCAATGTCGAAGTGGGTGGTGAAGCCAACACACGGTCCGACCGTGACGCCACGGCCCTCATCGACGTCATGCGCTTTCTTGTTTCCATGGCCACCTCCAACGCCCCGCCGGCCTTCGGCAAGATCGCCGAGACGCTGCAACTGACCTCCGAGGGGGCCACTGTGCGCTTCTCGGCATCCATTCCGGAAGCCGATTTCGAGAAGCTTTTTCAGCCCCGCCGCCGCAGCACAGTGGCCATGCGGTAACCTACCGGGTGCATGCAGCGCATCACCCTTCCCGGCACCGACCTTGAGGTCTCGCGCCTCTGCTTCGGCAACATGACGTTTGGCGGACAATCGGACGAAGCGACCTCCGCCCGTCTTCTCGATACCTGCTTTGATCACGGCATCAACTTCATCGACACGGCGAATATCTACAACAAGGGCCTGTCGGAGGAGTTTCTCGGACGCCTGCTGAAGGGCCGCCGCCAGCAAATTGTGCTGGCGAGCAAAGTGAGGGGCTCAATGGGCGATGGACCCGACGAGAGCGGGCTCTCGAAACCGGCGATCTTCAAGGCGATCGACGATTCGCTCCGCCGCCTGCAAACCGACTATCTCGACCTCTACTACCTCCACCAGCCCGATTGGACGGTACGCATCGAAGAAACGCTCGATGCGATCGACGTCATCAGGCGCCAAGGCAAGATCCGGCACCTTGCCATCTCGAACTACGCGGCCTGGCAGGTGGCCCAAATTCACGACATCTCGGCTCGCAAAGGCTACCAGGCGCCCCGCGTCGCCCAGATGATGTACAACCTCACCGCGCGGGCTCTGGAAGACGAATTCCTCCCCTTCGCCAGCGAGTACGGCGTCGCCACCATCGCCTACAATCCGCTCGCCGGCGGGCTGCTCACCGGCAAGCAGCAGCGGCAGGCGCCCATCGCGGGCAGCCGGTTCGACAGCAACAAGATGTACCTCGACCGGTACTGGCACCCTGCCTACTTCGATGCCGTGGACTCACTGGCTGTGGTGGCCCAAAAGGCCGGCCGGTCGCTGGTGAGCCTGTCGCTGAACTGGCTGCTCCACCACACCAAGACCGCCTGCGTGATCCTTGGCGCGAGCCGCCTGGAGCAACTCACCGAGAATCTCGCCGCGGCCAACGAAGGTCCACTAGCAGGAGATACGCTGAAAGCCTGCGACGAAGTCTGGGCAGGCTTGCGTGGACCGACTCCGAAGTACAATCGCTGAATGCTTCCTACGCGCACTCTGCTGGCCGCGTCGTTCGTCACGCTCGCTGCCGGCGCCTTTTTTCTGACCGCCCAGCCCAATTCGGTGAAGAAGATCAC
>JAEUQD010000771.1 GCA_016789925.1 Bryobacterales bacterium
CAGACAGACTCATCCACAACGGAGAAGAAGCAATGTAAATGCCAAAGATCCATGAGCGCTCTGGCATCGACAGAATGAGAATACCAAGGCCCAACCGACCGGTGCCGCCACTATCGGCGTTTTTATTTTCGAGGCAAGAGAAAGATGTAATGTTTCCTGGTTGAAGGGGACTTGCCGCCTGGCAGGGGGCCTATGCTCACTCAGAGGCACCAGGCTCGCCAAGGGGAGGCCGGGTGTTCGATGGACGCTCCGGCTGTGTTGGACGGCGAGGTGCTGGTTGGGGTGGGGCGGTTGGGGAGGATGGGGGAAGGGCTGAATCGGCGGGACAGTGCTGACCCGTCCCTTCGGTATTTTAGTGGTCCGGTTGGACTCCGGTTGGGGCGGCCTCAGGCCGACCCGCTTCGAACCGAAGTGCGCCGGCGCGCCGAGCAGCAGGGTGCGGACTGTCGGCGAGAAGCCGGTATGCCTCGGCCGCGGCGCGTAGCCGGTTTTCCTGAAACTCGAACGCTTCGGCCTTCTGGAATGCAAGCCCGTCGTCGGGCAGGCCTTGCCGGAACGGGGCATCCAGCAGGCGGGACGATGGGATCACACGAGGCGGGCCGGAATCCAGCAGCAGCAACTGGCGGGCAGGGATGTCGGCGTCTTTGGGAGGCGTCTGCGTCCAGGAGGCCAACTTCACCTGGGTGAGCGCAAGTTCTCCCTTGAGTTCAGCCGCTAGCCGGTCCGCGCCCTCCTCGACTTTGCTGGCGTCGATCCTGCAAAGCGGCGGCACGCTCGTTCGCCAGGACGCGCCATCCCATCCAGAGCAGCCCGGCGAGCGAAACGACAGTCGTAGCGCCAATCCAAGCGAGGAGAGGCCCAGGCGGGCGCAGCCATTCGCCGCGACGCATTTGCTTCCATCGTACTCGCCTGAGTGTCCCCAATTCGCCCCGGGTTTGTCCCGTTTGTGTCACGGCGGGGCGCGCCAGTCTCGCGTCCGCTGAGCAGAGCGCCTGGACGTCGATGGTGTCGAGGATCCTGCGAGGGCTTCCCCGGAGAGATTGGTGGTCTACTGCTTCTCGTACACTGAGACCGTTTCAGTGACGGCGCCCTCGGCGTTCTTTCGCGTGATCGTGGTCGTCAGCTTTCTGCCATTCGCCGAGATTGCGAGGCGATTCGTATACAAGACTCGGCCGTCCTTCTTCAAGGTCGACAAAACGGTGTGAGCATCTATGCGCTTCAGGGAAATGGAATCTCCCTCCGGATGCCCATTCGTTGGGTAGTCTTTCTCGTCATAATAGGCCGTGTAGGACCACCCTGTTCTCCGGCCCTGTGCATCGACTGCCTCACTTCGCCGCTTAACACCGTTCGGCACTTCCTCATAAATGAGCGTGAGGCTGCTTCCCGCCCTTTGTGGGCTGACTCGTTTCCATGTTCCGGCGAACGGATTCTCACCCCAAACGTGGGGCGAGAGCCCGACCATGATCAGCGTCAACACGACAGGTCTCATGACGTAATCTCCTCTCGCTTCTGCATTTACCTCAATGATGTGTGGTTGCTGCTCTGTCCGCGCATACCTTCATCGTTGGGCTAAGTTCATCCGCAGAAATGTAATCGTGCGTTTCCAGGCATCAGCAGTATCATCCGCGCGATATCCAGCTGAACTGCCGGGAACCTCGAATGCGTGGCCGGCCTCTGGATAAACGACGATTTCGACTGCCTTGCCAAATCCTTTCATCTGGTCTTCGAATCTGCGAACGTTCGTCAGCGGGATTCGCTCGTCTTTGCCGCCAAAGATGCCAAGGACACGCGCATTGATTTTCTTGACAGTGATCGGATTGTTCACCTCTTTCGGGTCCCCGAACACATTCCCATACCGGATTACGGCCACCCTCAGAGCAGGGTCAGCCACCGCCAACCTGAAAGCGTATGTTCCTCCCATGCACCAACCCATGACACCGATGAGGTCGGGACGAACACTGGAGTGCTTTCGCAGAAAGTGTACGGCTGCTTGTACGTCGCGCTCGCGCTGACCTTCCGGCGTTGTGCGCGCGATCTCCGCCCGCTCCTCGGCGGTACGAGGTAACTTGCCCCGGAACAAATCTACGGCCAGGGCGACGTAACCTGCGGCGGCAACTTGCAGGGCCTGACCTTCCATCCACTGATTGAGCCCATCACGAGGATGAACGAGGACTAAGGCAGGAAACGGACCTCGCCCCGCCGGCACGCAGAGTCTGGCTTGAACATGGTCGTTCCCGCTTTGAAACGAGACCATCGTTCCGCAATCTGCTGCGGCTGAAAGAGCTGTTACGAGACAGCATGCGCAAAGACCAAACCGAGCCCTCATGATAGTTTCCCTCCGGCGTGGCCGCGTTTTAAGGATATCGGTATCACTTTCCAGCAGCAGTTGCAAGCCTGTCTCGAAATCCGGGCTTGGAGTTACCATCCCAAAACGGCGAGGCGGCTGTTCGGGCCAAGAAGAACGTGCGGTCATTTTCCGCGAGCCTCGCTCCGCTTGCACGGGTGCCGCCGGGGCTCAAGGCCGCTGAGCGATGGCCCGAGATTGTACTCTCCGAGGGAGCTTTGGCCACTTGGGTCTGCGGGTCTGGGTCCGCGGGTCAACCGCGACTCGTCACGGTGGGAGTTTTCCCGAAATCTGGCCAGGTTGTTTCGGCTGGCGCGCGGCTTCTGGGGAGTATTTCAGCAGGCTACTGAGATCGGGTTGGGTGTGGCGCTGCGAGATCGACGGAGACACGGAGCTTTCCGGCGAGATCGGGGGAAATGTGTGGCGGTTATGGGTGCTCTTGGTGCTCGCCAACGGCTTTTCGGGCAAAGTGCCGCTGGGACGGTCCAAGCAGACGCCGGAGGCGGAATCCGTTACCTTTTTGGCGGAAGTACGAATAGTTCTTCTAACCGTTGACAACGATGTACAAGAGTCTTAAAGTCAGGTGCGGCGATGGAGAACAAGATATGAAGATCTGTTGAGCTGGTGTAATGATTTTCGCGATACTGAGTGCGGAGGCGGGATGGGCGCAGACTCCGTGCGGGGTGATCGATCGGGACA
This sequence comes from Bryobacterales bacterium, assembly GCA_016789925.1. Taxonomy (GTDB): domain Bacteria; phylum Acidobacteriota; class Terriglobia; order Bryobacterales; family Bryobacteraceae; genus JADLDI01. The sequence goes on from JAEUQD010000771.1 coordinate 3,044, forward strand.
CAAGGTTGACGACGGACTGCGCGGGTCCGCTGACGGTGGCAAAGGACGGCATCGACATCAACCTCGGATGGCATCGTGTGGTGTGCCTGCTGGGTCCGGATGGGACTCGGACCGGCCCAGGGGTGGAGTTGCTGAACCGCAGGAACGTCACGCTGCGGAACGGTGTTGTCGGAGACCTGTGTTCAACCGGCATTCAGGTGACGGGCGGCGGTGGGCATCAACTGAGTCAACTGGAGGTCAGCGGCAACTATGAAAGCCTGGTAGTGACCGATTCAGGCGGGAACCGGATTACGCAATCGGTGTTTGCGAATAACTACCGGGGACCGCACTTTTGGGGCTCGACAGGCAACACGCTAGTCAGCCTGGTGATCAGGGACAACGAGAAGACCGGTTTGTCGTTCGACAGCGGATCAAACGACAACGTCATCGATATGGCAACGGTGGCACGGAACGGGAGCAAAGTGAGGGGGCTGTGCGGAGTGATTTTCGGGGACGCGTCGCGGAACCTGCTGCTACGGTCGACGGTGAAGGAGAACTATGTGGGCCTGTGGTTGGGTACCGGAAACGTCGTGGTGGACAGCGTGGTGAAGCAATCGGCACGGACGGGACTCTACGTGCTTGGGGATTTGAATCTGGTGCTGGACAACGAAGTGAACGCGAACGGGTCTGGCGGGCCGGCGGCGGACGGGTTGGTAACCTCCGGGGATCCAACCTTAGTACAGCCAGATGCGACGCTGAACCTGATCCGGGGCAACACTGCCATCGGCAATGCCCGATACGACCTGGCGGACTACGCGACGGGGTCTTGCGAGGCCAATTACTGGTTGCTCAACCGAGGGGTGAAACTACTGGACGGTTGCGAGGCTGACCAGCGGCCGCAAGCAATCGCACTGGCCGGCGGCTCTGGGAGGCTGGCCAGCGGGCAGGCATTCAGCTTCATAGGCGCTGCTGAAGGGGCAGCCGGATTGAAAGGGGGTGCGCGGCTGGAGAACATGCGAGACGCATCGGGGACCATCAAGCGCGGCGTTGTAGAAGCCAGCCTGTCGTGCCTGACGGTGAATGGAGGGCGTGCGGTGGCAGGTTTTGTGGTCACGCAAACGACACCGGCCGATCTATTCTCGCCGGGGACTGTGTTTCACGTGTACGCGATGGACGCGGGTAAGTCGACGGCGGGCTTCCCGGACCGGGCTTGGGTAAGCCGGGCCAATCAAGGGGCGAGTGGAGCGTGCGAGATGCCGGAGCAGTGGACCAGTGCAGTCAGGCTCGAGCGTGGGGAAGTGGTCATCCACGGGCGCAACCGGTAAGTGACCCGTGGGCCAGTTCAGGTAAAATCGGACGCATGCGATTTTCCGGCTGGCCTTGTTTGATCTCGCGCACAACGGAGCCTGCTCCGCGCGGCGAAAGTCGATGTTCCTCTTCTTCTTGGCGCCGCGCTTCGCGGCCCTGTGCGCTTTTGATTGCAGCGGCGTCGATGGGTTGGGCCGCTGATGAATACCGACCCCAAAGGATCAACAAGGCGATCGAGCTGCTTCAGCAGGGCCAACCGATCTATTACACGACCACCAGCGGCGGGGGGTATGAAGAAGGGAAGAAGCTGGCGAAGACGTGGGCCGACTACATCAACTATGAGATGGAGCACGGGGCTTTCGACATCAGCGCGCTGCGTGCGTTCATGAAGGGCCTGGTGGATGGGGGACCGACCAAGAGCGGGCACCGTACGCCGGCGGTGATTGTGACGCTGCCGGTGGTGGCGTCGGATGAAGCGACGGTGCGGGCGAACGCGTGGTTGATCCAGCAGGTACTGGCCGCGGGCGTGCATGGGATCCTGATGTGCCATGCGCGGTCGCCCGAGGGGGTACGGGCGCTGGTGGAAGCATCGCGGTATCCGTTTCAAAAAGTGGCGCCGGGAATTGCGGAAGGGACGCGCGGTAGCGGCAGCCAAGGATATGCGTCGCAGATCTGGGGGATCTCGGGGGAGGAATACATTCGCCGGGCCGATGTGTGGCCGCTGAATCCGGAGGGTGAGATTCTACTGGGGCTCAAGGTGGAGGACCGGATTGCGGTGGCCAACGTGGAACATTCGGTGGCGGTGCCGGGGATCGCGTTTGCGGAATGGGGGCCGGGGGACATGGCATGGTCGTTGAAACTTAAGGTGGACCATACGAAGCCGTATCCGCCTGAGATGCTCGCGATGCGGGCCAAGGTATTCAGCGCGGTGAAGGCGAATAAGAAGTTCTTTCTGGACGGCGTCCGCGTGGGGACGATTGAAGAGAACCTGCGGGAGGGCATCATGATCGGGTCCGGCGACGAAGCGGCGGCGGCAGCAGGGCGTAAGCTGACCAAGCGGGCGATGCCCTGGTGACGCACTGAGTTACGATTCTGGGTCATTCCATGCTTGGAACGATCTTGAGGAGGACGCGGCGCCAGGAAGCTGAGAGTTGGGACGGCGAATCGGGTTTTAGAATGCGGTCATTTTCAGCACTTATTCGAGTGGGAAGAGCGTTGTATCTGAAGATGGCAAAGTGGTACACCAGGCTGTCCGGACCCGCGAGAGCGAGGTGTTTGGTGTATACTATGCAGTCGTGGAAGCCCCCCAAAAGGGAATTGCAGTCAGAAACAGTACTCTCTATTTTCGTAAGTAAGGAAGACGGCTATGAAGAATCCATTGTTGCCAGCCTGGAAGTCGGCCAAGAGCGTATTTGTGACGTTAGTCAGTAAGGAAGCGGGAACGGCCGGCACCGCCCGGGCGCTTTCCACCGTGCTTACGAAACACGACACCGAGATTGTCAAATACTTACAGCACTTGGATGATCTGCGCCAGCAGTTCGATAAGATGTCGCGCACCTCGCCCCCGGCCACAGTCGACAAGATTATCACCGCGTTTTCGGCGACGAGAACACAACTCAGTCCTAAACTGAAAATATTACACACCGAGTTAGAGAACGCAATTCAACAGGCGAAGACACCGGACGTGGTCGATAATCCAAAGCTGAAAGCGGCGCTGCTGCGCGGACTGAAGGTACTGAGGACCACTTTGGACTCGCTGGGTAAAACCGCCGAGGCGGAGCTGGTAGCAATGAGAGTGGACTTGGCGAACTGGCAGAAGGAGATGGATACCAACGATCATCTTGCCAAAACGCTGCAGGTGGGGCTGCGGTCTACTGTCTCGCGGGGGTTGGCGGCGGTACAGCGAATTAAAGCCGACCCGACTCCAACAACTTACAATGCATTAGCAGGCACCGCGGCGCGCGATGTGAGTGCGCAACTGACCAGCGTCAGGCAACTGGCCAAGGCGCAAGTGAAGTTCAGCGGTCCCACTGATCCGACGGCGCTGAACTCCGCCCTCAAACCGTTTGCCACCGGCAACTTGGCGAAGATTGCCGAGACGACAACGAAAGTAAAGATATTGGAACTCGCATCGCAGTTGAACCAGGCCGTGAAGGCCGTGAAGGAAGCATACGGCGTCTAGCACATAGACAGGATATTGGTGTCGATCAATTCAGCGGTGATAGGGCTCGTCGCGGGTCCACGAGATCTTGCCGCCGATGCCCCGGACAGGCGCATTCCGGAGCCGCCGGACGTTCAATCGCCTCCTTCACCCCAGCGGTCATCGACTGGTTTCTGGTTGCGGCGCAGACCCGCAACCGGCGGATGAGTTGTTGGGAAGGTGAATCGTGAGTTTCCGGTACGGGTTCACATCGTTCAGGGTGTCACGTATCCAGAACGGTGCTTGTACGCCAGGGAGCGCGAGTTCGTCCCAAGGGCGGTTTCTTAGAATTTTTGGGACATGATTCCGAGGGGCGGGATTTGCATGCGGGAAAATCAGGCAGTTTTTTGGGCATGCCATGCCTGGAGCGGCCTTTGGGAAGGCCGGGTCGAGCTTCGGAACGCGGTCACTTTCGCATTGGTTCCAGTCCCGCCGCCCCCGCCAACGGAATCCCGCAGACGAGCGTATCCGTACGACCAACCCATCTTGAAGCCGGCCGGGATGGCTGGTGAGATGAGGAGGTGACACACGCACGGAAGGACCAAAGAAGACGAGAAGCGATCGCGGGGGTGGTGGCCGAATACGAGCGGAGCGGCCTGACAAGAAGGAGTTTCAGCGAGCAGGCGGGAGTGGCGGTGAGCACGCTGGACTACTGGCGGCGGCAGGTGCGCGAGCGAAACCGGGCGAGGATTGTGCCGGTGACGATCGAGGGGGCGGCAACGGCGACCGGAGGGGGCGGCGGGACGGGATTTCAGTTGAGGCTACCGAACGGAGAGCGGATCGACAGCGGGTGGGATTTTCCGGAGGAGGCGCTGGCGCGGCTAGTGCGAGTGGCGGGGGAGCGATAGATGTTCGGACTGGGTCCGGCGACACGGGTGTATGTGGGGCTGGAAGCGGTAGACATGCGGAAAGGATTCGAAGGGCTGTATGGTGTGGTGCGCGACTATCTCGGTCAGGATCCGCTGAGCGGCCACTTATTGTCTCAGTCTGGGAGGGTCAAAACCCTCGCCTTCCAGGCGACGGCTTCAGCGCGCGCGCCGCAAGTTACTGTGGAGGGATGGCAGAATACCGGCGCGGCGCGCACACCGTATTGGATATTCATTTGCATGTGGTGTG
>JAEUQD010000801.1 GCA_016789925.1 Bryobacterales bacterium
GGCGAGTCCTGGGGAACGATGACGTTGATCTGATACAAACCGACATACCCGGGTGTGAGGCCGACGTATAAGGCCTCCTGAGGCGTCCCAGTGCCCAACGCGAGTGCGCCGAAGAAGACCGTCTTGCGCTCCGAGTTCACGTGCGCCAGGTTCGGTGGACCCGGTGCGGCCGCGCCGGATACAACGGGGGGAACCGTTTGGCCGAAGCCCAACCCATAAATCACGACAGCCTCTCCGGGTCGTGAAGGCCGGGAGTTCGGAACGCCCAGATCCCGGGGAAGGGAAAGGGAACCGTCACTGTTCACCGCGATGGCGAAGAAATCCCGGTTCTCCGGGATATTGACACCGGCCGACCTCAGATACAGTCTCAGCAGTTTGGGGACGGCGGCGCGGAAAACAGCGGAAATGCTGTTGCCTCGCTGCGAGCCGCGGTCGATGCGAACCGTGCCTTCGCCGGTACGGACGTCAAACGGGATCTGGAAGTTGATCTGGTCGTAGGAGCTGTAATAGACGGGGGCCTGCTGGTCGTTGACAAACACGCGGATGCCGCCCAACTCCGTCGGGAGGGGCAGGGAAGAGGCCTGGGCCGGCTGCGCGTAGGAAAGTTGTTCGCCGAAGGCGGCGACAATACCACCCGCCGCCAGCGCATCCCCTTCGGAAAACGTGGCATTGTCGAGGACGCCGGAGATTCGAAGCGCCGGTGGGGTTTGGGCGGCTACTTCCAGTTCCACGGGAACGTTGAGCGGGCTGTTGGCGGCGTTACTGGCCACGGCAATGTTGCCCCGGTAGATGCCGGCTGTGATTCCTTCGGTCGTGAAGGTGGCCGTGACATAATTGGTGCCGGCAATCCGTTCGGCCTTGAGCCAGTTGCCGCCGGCTTCGGTGGTGGCGGTAATGCCCGAAATCTCGAGAGTGCCCCGGCCGCGGTTGGAGATGAGCAGGTTGCGGGCCAGTGTGGTGGAATTCAAAGCGAGGCGTGCCCGCAGGCGAGATGCGCTGGAAGCGGCGATGGGCTGCGAGGTGACCCGCAGGGTGACGGCGACATCGCGATTCTCGGGCGCTACGGAAGACCCGCGCACGGCGACGGTGCCGCGGTACAGACCCTCAGCCTGGTTTGCCTGATGGCTGGCCTGGATGCGGTAAGGTCTCACGAAGTCAAAACTGCCGGCGCCCGACTGCGTGACAGTGAGCCATCCGCCTCCGGATTGCGTTGTTGCGGTGCTCGTCACATTACTATTGGTCTGAAACGAGAACTGATCGGAACCGCCGGGGGGCACAAAGAAGTCCACCGAAGCCGGCACTCCACCGCCAACCTGCAGGACCACCAACACGGTTTGCGGCGCATCGATCGCGGCCGGATCGGAAACCGTCACCGAGGCGCTGTAGCGGCCCGCCTGCAACTGCTGCGTGGCGAAAGTGAACCTCACAGGAACGCATTCGCCTTCTCTTGTCATGCAATTGCGCCGGGTGCCGGCCGCCGCCGTAACCCAGGTGGCTGAGGACGAAAACGTGAGGCGAAGTGCGGACGTCTCGGCGTTGAATTCTCCGCTGCCGGCCGAGGGTGCATAGGCTTCGATCTCCTGCACGGCCGGAGAAGTTCCCTGAACCGCGGAAACCGGCCCGATCACGCTCGACGTGAGCCGTAACTTCGGAACCGCCAGCAGCGGTGTGACAGAGAGCAGAAAAGTTGAAAGGAGAAAAGTCTTGTGAGAAATCAAACCCATTCCAAGGCGCCTTTTTTGTATGCCCACAGGTAACCAACGACGAGAATCGCCAAAAACACCGTCACTTCCGCAATGCCGAACCAGCCAAGCTGCTGGTAACGCACGGCCCAGGGAAACAGGAAAATGGTCTCGACGTCGAAGATCACAAACAGGATGGCAATAATATAAAAACGAACCGTGTACCGGCCGCGCGACCCGCCGACAGCCTTGATCCCGCATTCATAGGCTTCCAGCTTGGTTTGCTGCGGAGCCGACGGGCGTACCAGCTTGGCGGCAACAATCGCCACGACGGGGAAGGCGGTCGCCAGTGCCAGGAAAAAAAAGATCGGTAAATATCCTTCCGGCATCGGTCCAATCATAGCATTCAAAGCGGCGTATCGTAGTAGATATGCCCATCCCGCGCCGGGCCTTTCTCGGGTCGCTCAGCCTGGCAGCCCTGCCCTTGCCGGCTGCTGCCGGTCCCGTGATCGATGCTCATTCCCACCTTCACCATCGTGGCCGTCCCACCTGGCGGGAGGACGACCGGAAATTAATCGATGCCGCCGACAAGCTCGGTATCGCCCAGTTGTGCTGCTCGATCCTGCCGCCGGAACGTCCGACGTCGCTCGACGGCTTCCGCGAGTGCAATCAGTGGCTGGCCGAGGCCATCGCGCGGTTTCCGAAGCGCATTCTCGGGTACTGCTTCGTGAATCCTGGTTTTGTGAAAGAGGCCCGGGACGAGGTGCGGCGCTGCATCGAGGATCGCGGCTTCATCGGCGTCAAGCTGTATAACGACTATCGATGCACGGAGCCGGTGGTTTTCCCGCTAGTGGAACTGTGCATCGAGTTGAAGATCCCGATCCTCCATCACGCCGGCCACACGATGTGGCTACCCCAGCCGCAGCCTCGCATTAGCGATGGAGGCGATTTTGCGGAACTGGCGAAGCGCTATCCAGAAGCGACGCTGATTTGCGCGCATATCTGCGGCGGCGGAGATTGGGAATGGACGTTGAAGGCGCTGCGCAACGCGCCGACCGTCTACCTGGACACCAGCGGTAGCGTGATCGACGAGGGGGTTGTCGAAGCAGCCGTGCGGACGCTGGGCGCCGACAGGCTGCTGTTTGCCTGCGACATGTCGATGACCGCCAGCGTCGGCCGCATTCGCGGGGCCGAGATCCCGGAATCGGACCGGGCCAAAATCCTTGGGGGTAACATGGCGAAGATCCTCAGCAAGCGGGGCGCGCGATGATCGACGTTAATGCGTACCTCGGCCACTTCGCTTTTCGCGCCCTGCGGCATAACACCGCCGACGGCCTGCTGCGGCTGATGGACCGGAAGCGGATTGAGCGGGCGCTGGTTTCCAGCGCGTCTTCGATCACCTACCGCAGCGCGCATGCCGGCAACGAAGAGATTGCCGCGGACCTGGCGCGGCATCGCGACCGGCTGATCGGCTGCGCCGTACTCAACCCGGCCTATGCGGGATGGCGCGACGACTTGCGCACCTGCCACGAAGAATTCGGCATGAAGGCGCTCCGCCTGTATCCACGCTGGCACAACTACAAACTGACCGACGAATCGTGCCAGGAACTGATTCAGCAGGCCACCCGGCGCGGCATGGCCGTAACGATTCCCCTTCGCGTGGAAGACCGGCGGCAGCAAAGCTGGCTGGTGGACATTCCGGATGTGGCCCATGCCGAGATCGCCGCGGCCATTCAGGCTGCACCGGAAGCGCGGTTCCTCTTGATGAACGGGTCCGGGTTTGCGGCGTCCGTCCTCGGCCGGAAGAACAACGGCCTGCCGCCGAATTACGCGATCGAGATCTCGCTGCTAACGGTGGAGTTGGCGAATGAATTGGGCCAGCTATTGCAGAACCTGGGGGAAGACCGAATCGTGTTCGGTACCGGAATACCGTTTCACTATCCGGATCCTTCGCTCACCAAACTCGAGATTCTCGATGCCCCCGAGAGCGTGAAACAAAAGATCCGGGCGGGGAACGCCGCCCGGATCCTTCGCCTGTAGACTAAGTCAGCTGGCCATCTGCGCGTCGACAACGGCAATCGCCGCCATGTTGACGATCTCCGAGACCTCGCAGCCCCGCTGCAAGACATGCACCGGCTTCGAGAGGCCCATCAGGATCGGTCCGATGGCTTCGGCGCCGCCAATTCGCTGGAGCAGTTTGTAGGCGATATTCCCGGCCTCGAGGTTGGGGAAGATCAGGACATTGGCCCCGCCATGGAGACGGCTGAAAGGATAGGTCTGTTCGATCACCTCGGGTGTGACGGCGGTGTCGGCCTGCATCTCGCCGTCGATGATGAGATCCGGGGCCAGTTTTCGCGCGATCTCCGTGGCCCGCGCCACC
>JAEUQD010000809.1 GCA_016789925.1 Bryobacterales bacterium
TGATGCGGGGAAGGTCCGGAAGTATCTGTTTGAGGCGCGAAAGCGCGGGGTGATTTTCGACGCGGGGCACGGGGGCGGCAGCTTTGTGTTCCGGCAGGCGGTGCCGGCGATTCAGCAGGGGTTTCTGGTGGATTCGATCTCGACGGATTTGCACACGGAGAGTATGAACGCCGGGATGAAGGACATGCTGAACGTGCTATCGAAGTTTCTGAACATCGGGGTTCCGTTGGCGGACGTGATCGCGCGGGCGGCGTGGCATCCGGCGCGGCAGATCAAGAGGACGGATTTGGGACACTTGTCGCCGGGCGCTCCGGCGGATGTCGCGGTGCTGCGGGTGGAGCAAGGGAACTTCGGGTTCGTGGATTCGTATGGTGCGCGGCTGCGGGGGACACAGCGGCTGGTTTGTGAGTTGACGGTGCGGGACGGCCTGTTGGTGTGGGATTTGAACGGGCTGGCGCGGGCGGATTGGAATACGCAGGGGAATTACCAGAAGACGCAGGATCGGAGGTGGGATTCCACCTACGGTCCGTTGCCGAAGCAACGTTAGTTCTCGTGTGAGCGAGCCTTGCCTCACACGTAGGGTGTGGTTCGTGGCGGCGGGGTTGCGTTCGACCTGCCTTTTTTGAGATTTTCGCCGTCTTATCGCTGCTTTTTCAGCAACTCTTCGCGGCGCTGGGCCAGCTTCTGCGCGATTTGAGCCTCGCGGGTGGCGTGGAAATCGGCCTTGGCGTCGATATTTTCAACAGGAGGGGCCGACGCGGCATTTCGTTTCGCAAACTGCTGTATCTGTTGGAGATCGTGGAGTGCGGTGAGGGGCACCTGGTCCGCTTCGCCGAAGTGGATGGCGTGGAAAATGTGCAAACGCTGGAGTTTTTCCAGTTCGCGGAGACCGGAACGGTAGGAGGACTCGAAGCGGAGGTAGTAGCGCTGGTAGAGTTCGGCATCCTTGCGGGTGTCGGGGTGGGAGAGCGGGTCCTGGCCGCCAGATTTGGCGAGGAGGGCGTTCTCGAGTTGGAGGACGCGGTGCATGTTCCAGGAGGCGATGAGGATGCGCTGGAAGGTGAGGTCCTCGAGGAAGCCGGAGGGATTGAGGGTGTGGAGGAGTTCGTTGCGCATGGCGTCGAACAAGGGTTGGTCGGCAGTGGTGACGACGGGTTGGTGGGCGGTGAGGCCGTGGCGTGTGGCGTTGCGGGAAGAGGCAGCCTTGCCTGCGGCCGAACGCGGTCCGGTGTGCATATTCATGACGAATTTTCTCCAGTCGTGAAAATGAAAAAAGGACCGGGCTGTCTCTCCGGGATTAGGGGAGAGACAATCCGATCCTTCTGTCTTAAAGCGTATCACGGGCTGTCAAGTACGAGTGTAGAGAAATACAACGACACTGAGGGTCTGTCCCCATTTAAGTGATTGAAAAGATTGGGAGGAGAAAAATTTAAATCCCTTGAACCAGGATGGAAGGCGCGACTGTCTCTGGTGGGTCACTCTATCCGAGCGCAAATGGCTCATGCTTGCCGAGCGCGGAGTCATGGGGACAGAGCGCGACCCGTCCCAGTGGCGGTTTCGCGGAAATTTGGCCGGGCAGTTTCGGCTGGCGAAGGGAATTCTGTGGACGGGGGGGATTTCGGATTCCCGGCGAAATCGGGGTGAGAGTCAACTTCTCTGATGTTCGGACCGCGTTTTGATCAAAATGCCATAGGGAGATATCAGGCCGATCGGCGGATGCCCACATCCACGCATCAGTCTGCTACACTCGCGGGGTTCGATGTGCAAAGTCAAGGTCGCGCTCGACACCAGCACTTTACGAAGCGACCCGGGGCTCTCCAGTGGGCCGATGGAGGCGTTGGCTCGTCACGCCAAGAAGGGGCGCGTCGAAATCCTGATTCCGTCTGTGGTCGCCGGGGAGTTCACTTCCAAGCCGTCGGCGAAGATCGAATCACTGGAGGAGTTGCACAAGACGCTCAAAAAGCTGAAGCAAAACGCCCCGAGCCATCTCCACGTCACCATTGCCGAATTCGAGACGCACATCGAGGCAGAATTCAACCGGCACGAAGCCGTGGCGAAACAGCGATTCACCGAATGGCAGAAGCGGACGGGAGCAAAGATCGTGCAGCCTGCCGCCGATCATGCGGCCAGGGTCTTGGATAAATATTTCGCCGGCACGCTTCCCTTCGGCTCCGTCAAAGCCAGGACGGATATCCCGGACGCCTTCATCGTCGAAACCATCCTGGGCCTCGCCTCACAAGGCGAACTTTTTGCGGTCGCGAATGACGGCCGGGTAGCGAAGGCGCTCAGGGAGATCCCAGTGATCACAGTATTCGAGAGCATCAAGAACCTGCTGGCATCAGATGAGTTTAAAGAGGCGCTCACCGATATCGGTTTTGACACCGAAGCCGAGTACGAGGAGGCCAACATCGAGAAGGTCGTTATGGAATTCCTGCGGGATCACGCCCGTTTCCATCGCTCTATGGAGGAGGACGTTGCCAGCCTGGTTGCCGGGCAAACACTCGAATACTGGAATCCGCATTACGACGAAGAAGAAGGCCCGGATGAAATATATATCGATTCCGTGGAAGAAGTCTCGGACTGGACCTTCGATGGCAACAGCGATTATCTCGGCGAGGGGGTGATCCTGGTAAGTTTTGAGGCCCGAGTCGAAGTCTTCGCGGATGACCCGATGGGCGGCCCCTGGCACGACGAGGAAGGAAATCTGGATTCTTCTCGAATCGTAACCATTTCTGGAGCGCTATCCATCAGCCTCGATCAGGTCGATCTTCTAAAGGACTCCACCAACACCTCCGGGCAGGAATTGCTCAAGGCCGCCACAGTCAGTATCGACGAGCTTGACGACATTTCACTGGTCGCTCGGTCCTATTAGGTCCGCCGATCGAGCGCACCGCTTGGGATATGCGTGCGTATCGGTACAGGCAATAG
>JAEUQD010000819.1 GCA_016789925.1 Bryobacterales bacterium
GTCACGCCTTTCACTGGCGCCCGATGGCAGGTCAGTGGCGCTCTCCGTCCTCGATCAGGACGGTGACATCTGGATTCTCGACGGCTTCCAGCCGCCGCGGACGTTCCTGGAAAGGCTGTGGCCATGGAAGCGATGAAACCCGGCGCCCGGGTTGGTCCCTACGAACTCGTCTCGCCCGCCGGTGCGGGCGGCATGGGTGAAGTGTGGAAGGCCCGCGACACGCGCCTGGACCGCACAGTCGCCATCAAGTTCTCGAACGCCGCCTTCAGCGACCGCTTCCAGCGCGAAGCTCGCGCCATCGCCGCATTGAACCATCCCAACATCGCCACCCTTCACGACGTCGGCGACAACTACCTGGTGATGGAGTATGTCGACGGCGAGCCCGTGAGGCCGCCCGGCGACGTGCGCAAGTTGCTCGACATCGCGGTGCAAATCGCCGACGGGCTCGCGGCGGCCCACTCCGCCGGAATCGTCCATCGCGACCTGAAGCCGGACAACATCCTCCTCACCAGGCAAGGCCGGGTCAAGATCCTCGACTTCGGGCTCGCCAGGCAGACCGCCAAACCGGCGCAAAACGAAGCGACTATGACGGTCATCACCAATCCCGGGAGCGTTATGGGCACCGCCGCCTATATGAGTCCCGAGCAGGCGAGCGGCCAGGAACTCGACGCCCGCTCCGACCAGTTCTCCTTCGGCGCTATCCTCTACGAACTCGCCTCGGGCAAGCGGCCATTCCAACGCCCCACCGCCGCTGAAACGATGGCCGCCATCATTCGCGAGGACCCGGACCCGCTTCCGGCGTCCGTACCGGCGCCATTCCGCTGGACGATCGATCGGCTCCTCGCGAAGGATCCCGAGGACCGTTACGCGTCGTCGAAAGATCTGTTCGCCGATCTGCGCGGCACGCGAATGCGGCTGTCGGAAGCCACCACCGTGGCGGCGGAAAGCGCACCGCGCCCGGCCCGTCGCGGCAATCGCGTGGCCCTCCCTGGCGCGGGCTTCGTCGCTCTGATAGTGGCGTTGGCGATAATGCTCCGTGCGGCAAGTGAATCCACGGCAACCGCTCCGTACCGCTTCACACCTCTGGCTGCCACGACCGCGAGTGAAACACTGCCGGCCTGGTCGCCCGATGGCCGGTTCATTGCCTACTTTGAAACCGCGAATGGAGCCCGCCTCATGGTCAGGAGCGTGGATCGCGGTACCGCCGCGGTCCCCTTGACCCCCGTGCGGTTTCTCTCGATGCTCAGTTGGTCGCCCGACAGTGAGCGCATCTACTTCTCCGACGGCCCAACTCAAATAACCCGGATCATGAGCGTGGCGAGGGCGGGCGGACAGCCTTCTGTTGTCCTTGACAGGGAGGCGCACGAAGGATCGTCGAGAACCTCGTATGAGGCGGCGGTATTGTCGCCGGACGGCCGGTCGCTGGCCCTGCTGGTCACCAGATATGGCGAGGAGAATCCGTCCCGCCGACTGGCGATCTCCTCGCCTCCGGGCGCCAGGCCGAAGCCGGTTGGGGAGCCGCTCCCTTGCTGCACTCAGCCCACCGCCATGAGTTGGTCCTCGGACGGTTCGCGGCTGATCGTCCGCATCCCCGGCGAGGCACATTCGACAATATGGCAGGCGAGCCCCGACGGCAAGTTGCGTCTGGTGAACAGAAGCCCCGGTCTGGCGTCATCCAAGGTTTCGTGGCTTGGAACCAGCCGGTTTGCCGTCCTGGGCAGCGGTTCCCAAGACGGGGAAGACCGTGGGCTCCAACTTCTGGATTCCACTTCCGGAGCGACATCGCCCCTGCTGCCCAGCCCGACGGTGCTGGCTAACCCGGCCGTCTCACCCGACGGTAAGCGAATCGCATACGTCGCCAGACAGCGTCAGCATCGGCTGCTCGAAATCCCGTTAAATGGCGAGCCCCCGCGTGAGCTCGCCCCATCGCATGTCGATCAGCATTCGGTAGCCATGTCGCCGAAGCGCGACGAATTCGCTTTTGGGCGGACCAACCAAGTCCTAGTGCGGGACCGGCAATCGGGACAGGAGCGTGTTCTGGTGTCGCCGCGTGATTTCCCGTCGGCGGTTACGGTCCCCGAGTTCACTTGGCTGTCGTACTCGCCCGATGGCACGCGTCTCCTGTTTTCCTGTGTGGGATGCGAAAAGAGCATGACCCTTTGGTTGATCCCTTTGTCCGGGGGCGCTCCGGCTCGAGTGGCCGGCAGCGGTGACGGAGGATTCGGCGCATCCTGGTCGCCGGACGGCCAATGGATCATTTACACCCGCAGCGCATCGGGCCGCGGTGGGTCCACGGCGAAGCTGCGCGTGGGCGGCGGAGAGGGATCTAAGGACCTTTCCACAGCGCTTTGCGTGAGGCCCCAATGGTCGCCGGCGGGCGATTCGATCCTGTGCCAGGATCCGGCGGCGGCCAGGCTCCTGTCGCCGGACGGCACGCTGATTCGCGAAATTAAGCATCCTCTCGGATTTGCGTCGACGTGGTCCCCGGACGGCCGATTCATCTATAGCGACCGTAGATTGCCGGACCGCGTTGTCCTGGAGCGCATCGATCCGGTCACCAGCCAGGCTACCGTGGTAGCGGAGTTGCCGCTCGACTTCCGTCCGAGCAGCCCGATTGCGGGTGCGCGTCTCTCGGTCTCCGCCGATGGCAAGGCGCTCGCCGTCTCGACGCAGGCCGGCGACGGCGACATCTGGATTCTCGACGGCTTCCAGCCGCCGCAGACGTTCGTGGAAAGGTTGTGGCCGTGGAAGCAATGAAGACCGGCTCCCGCGTTGGTCCCTACGAACTCGTCTCGCCCGCCGGCGCCGGCGGCATGGGCGCCCCGAATGGGCCCAGTTCTTCTTCGAGGCGCAGCCGTCAATCATCATTAAATTCATCCCCCTACTGCAGTGAACATCCATGTCTGCGCACTGCCGGCGCCACCCGCGATCGAAACCGTCCGGCTCAACGATATGTTGAAAGGTACAGCACTTCCTCGCCGGAATATGGATAAGATAGAGCAAATGTTCGCGTGCGATGCTCTGGGCATGATCGAGATCGCGCCGTGAGAGGAAGGATGCTAAATGGACTATCCCGTTGATTTGACCAAGGCCCGCTGGTTGGAGAAGAAGGGTCTCGTAATGAAGGTTCTCGACAAGACCCTCCTGGACAAGACCGATATGGGCCGGGAACTCGACAAACTGCACACGGCGTATCGCGCCGTGGACTGGATAAACTTGAGCGCCAAGGGGGCCTACGGTACTCTCGAAGCCCTCGACAAGGACGAAGCGCAACTACCAGGCCGATTTAAGAAGGTCACCGAGTTTCAGGCCGCCATCCCACCCCTGATCGCCCACGCCAAGAACGTCCACCCCGTTCTCAAGAATCATAAGCTCGTACCTAAGGGCGTTTCCGATTACGTGGCAGTCGTCATTACCAAGTCCGAAGATCTCAAGAAGAGTGCCGACAAGATCACTCTTGCCGAATTGAAGAAGGGCTACGACACGGCTCGACAGAGCCTGAAGAACACGCAGAAGATTGCCGCTCAGGTCGTCATGGGCTGGATCCCCAAGATCAAGGCCGGCATCGTCGAGGTCAGGAAGAAGCCCAACGCCGCGACATATAACGAGAAATTGTGGCAATCGGTACGCGGAATGGGCACGTCGGCCGCCAAATACGACTATCTCAGCCCAGTACAACCCGAATGGAAGACGCTCACTTCGATTCAGCCGAACACACTGAAGGACGAAAAAGCGATCCTCGCGCACCTGCTCAAGATTGAAGCGCTTGTCAAGAAGACCGAACCTCTATTCCCCAAATAGAGCGTCCATCGCGCCTCTCA
>JAEUQD010000837.1 GCA_016789925.1 Bryobacterales bacterium
TCCTGGAAGCGGCTGCCGGACAGGCTGGCGAAGCCGTTCACGGCGACTGTCGGAAAGACGGACCGCTGGAGCAGGTTCTTATAGTTGTTGGAAAAACCGAGTTTGGTGACGTCGAAGCCGTCGGACCAGGGGAAGAACCGCTCGACACCGCCGGCCCAGCCCAACCGCACATCGAGAGTTGTCGAGGGGCTGATCATGTAGGTTTCGTTCAACCCGATGCCGGAGTGCGGCCGGAGGTTGACGTCGCGGCCGGCGGTGGCGACGCCGTCGAACTGGTGCGGATAGACAAGCTTCGCCGTTCCATAGTTCACGCGGACGAAGGTGTGGTGCTTTTCGGTGAAGTAGTGGTCGGTCTTCACGACGAGCATGTTGTAGTTGCGGGGCCACTTTCCGGAGAACGCGAAATTCTGGATCCAGGGTGAGGCGGCGTTGGGACCAACGCGGTTCGGCTCCGGATAGTAGGTCATGATGTTGCGACCCACCGGGTCGTGCAATGACGGCGGGACGATGTTGCCGGGAAAGGGATCGCGGGTGGGAACTCCATTGACCGTCCGCACGGAAAGGGGGTTGTAGATGGCGGTGGAAACTTCGCTGAAATCGCCCTGGCGCATCTTGGCGGTAGGCACGGTGAGGATGCTGTCGATGGCGTTTCCTTCGCGGGAGCCTTCGAAGTTGGTGTAGAAGAAGCTGTGGTTGCGGCCGTTGAAGATTTTCGGCAGGACGATGGGTCCACCGATGCTGCCGCCGAAGGTGTTGGCGCCGAAAGCGGCGAGCTTCTGGCCGCGCCCGCGGGCGAAGTACTGGTTGGCGTCGAGGGCCGCGTTGCGGAGCATCTCGTAGGCGGAGCCGTGGAGGTCGTTGCTTCCGGACTTGATGACGACATTCATGAAGCTACCGCCCGAGCGGCCGTATTCGGCCGGCAGCGTGCCGCTCTGGAGCTTGAACTCGGCGACCGACTCGGTGGACGGCACCCAAGGCGACAAGCCAGCGCCGCGGTTCAGATCGACGGTGTTGGGCACGCCGTCGACGGCGACGTCGATGGCTGCCATGGGCGCGCCGTTGACGCCAGTCAACATGTTGCTCGCGGTGTCGTTGGGCCGGATGTCTTCGCCGATTCTAGTGCTGACGACGCCGGTGCTGAGGTTGTACATCATCAGGCTGCTGTGTCCTTTTAGCGGCAAGCCTTCGATGATGTCTTTGCGGACGGCGGTGCCGAGCGCGGACGAGTCCGGCTGGACGAGGGAAATTTCCGAGGAGACGGTTACGGTTTCCGCGGCCGCGCCGACCTCGAGCTGGAGGTCGAGGCGCGCGTCCTGGCTCACGCTGAGCGAGATCTTCTCCCGGACGACGTTCTTGAAGCCGGGGGCGGAGACGGTGAGGGTGTAGTTTCCGGGGGCGACAAAGGAAAAGAGATAGTGGCCGAGATCACTGGTGATCGCCTGGCGCTCCACTCCCGTGCCAGTGTTGCGGAGTGTGGCGGTGGCGCCGGCAACCACGGCCTGAGAAGGATCGGTGATGGTGCCCTGCAGAGTGGCGCGGAACTCCTGAGCGAACGAAGCGCCGGCGAGCAGAGTGAGTAGAACGAGACGGGGAAGCGGCATAAACTCTCCTGAAAAGGATACGGTTGGGGAGTATATCCTGTTGGGGAGAGAGAGTCAAGCATTCACGTTGCATTCGGATTGTATGCGATGGATTTCACAGCGATTGAGGCGCCCGGACGGAGGGTGGCGTGATGGATCGCGCCGGGGGAACATTAGTATTTATCAAGTTAAGATGCTGCCCTATTTTGAGATTCGTGCGGTGACGGTGGGCCCGGTACGCGTGCCGGTGCAGCCGCTGCTGGCTTCACTGGGAGTGCTCACGGCGCATGCGCTGTTTTTGTGGCGGGCGCGGCGATGGGGTTTGGATGTGGAGAAGGCGAGCTGGTTGAGCCTGACGATGGTGGCGGTTGGGGTGACGTGCGCGTTTCTGTTCCGCTGGGCGTATCTACCGGGGGCGCTGGAGCGGGACCCATGGATTTGGTTGAAGACAACGTCGGGCGCGGCGTCGTTTGGGGGGATTGCTGGGGGCCTGCTGGGTGCGGCTCTCTATGGGCGGTTGCGGGGGTTGAGCACCCTGGAATACCTGGATGCCCTGGCGTCGGTATTTCCGGCAGGCTGGATTTTCGGGCGAATCGGATGTAGTCTGATTCACGACCACCCTGGGCTGCGGTCGGAACACCTTCTGGCCGTGCGCTATCCGGATTTTCCGCGGTGGGACCTGGCGGTGGTTGAGGTGCTGTTTCTGGCGGGGATCCTGATCCCGCTGTTTGGCTGGCTGGGTAGGAAGAAGCGCGCGCCAGGATCGATGCTGGGGATGTTTTTGCTGATCTATGGTGTTTTCCGGGTGTGGCTGGACGTGTTGCACGTCGACCCTCCCCGATACTTTGGGTGGACGGTGGACCAGTTGGCCTACGGGCCAATGGCCCTGGTTGGAGCATTGCTCCTTACCAGAACTCGAGTGGGACGGTCTTGAACTCGGAGGATCTCGATGATGACGCATATTGGTGCACTGCGCCCGTATTTGAGTAGCGCACTGCTGGTGCTGCTGTGTGGCTGGCTTGTGTTTGGAGGCCCCGCGCCCGACCCCTTTGAGCTGGGTTTGGCCAAGTGTTTAGACGAAGATCTAGACGACGTGGACGCCGACGATCTTGCCTGCTTGATTGGGATAGGCTTCGCGACTGGAGGCGGCAACTTGGCGCGGAAACAGGCGGCGGCGGAAGACGGGTCGCCGGCGATCGGGTTTGAAGCCAATGTGGGCCAGGTCGCCGCGGCGTACGGGTTTGCCGCGCGGGGAAAGAACTTCACAGCGTTCCTGGATGCCGGCGGCGTGGCCTTCGATGTGCGCGACCGGCTGGATCCGGCGCCCACCGTCGTCCGAGCACGCATTGTCGACGGCAGCAGTGCGGCTGCGCCCGAGGGGTTGGATGCGCAGCCCGGACGGGTGAACTACTTCTACGGGAACGATCCGGATAAATGGGTGACCGATATTCCGGTGTTCAACCGCGTGAGGTACAAGGGCGTCTATCGCGGAGTGGACGTCGAGTATTACGGAAAGGACGGGTGGATCGAGCACGATTTCATTGTTCACCCCGGCTCCGATCCGGCGCGGATTCAGGTGGCGCTGGAAGGGGCGGACCAGACCTGGGTGGACGCGCAAGGAGACTTGCGCGTTCGGGCCGGGGCGCGCGAGTTGACCTGGAAGAAGCCGGTTTTGTACCAGAACGGCGTCCGCGGACGGCGTGCGGTGGAAGGGCGGTACCGTCTGCTGGGCGGCAATCGCTTCGGATTCGAGACCGGCGTTTATGACGCGACGCGGCCGCTGGTGATCGACCCGGTGGTGGCGTTTTCGACGATGTTCGGCGGATCGGCGTCGGACGGCGCGGGCCGGGTCGCGGTGGATGCCAACGGCAACGCGTACATCGCCGGTATGACCGTGGACACAGGATTCCCGATTACGCCAGGCGCATATTCGACACCGGGCGGAGGCGCGCGGGCCGGTGACCTGTTTGTTGCCAAGCTGAACAGCACGGGTAGCCAGATGGTCTACACCACGCGCATCGGCGGCGCGTTTCTGGAGGGCAGTGTGGGCGTCGCGTTGGACAGCGCAGGGAACGCGTACGTGGCCGGATCGAGCAAGAGCCAGGACTACCCCACCACCGAAGGAGCGCCCCAACGGAGCTTGCAGGGCACGCGCGGGCAGGGCAACGGAATGGACTGCGTCGTGACAAAAATCAACAGCGCGGGAAATGCCCTGGTCTACTCGACGTACCTGGGCGGGAATGCCACGGATGCCTGCCTGGGAATCGCTGTCGACACTGCGGGCAGTGCGTATTTGGCGGGCTGGACGAGGTCAACGAACTTCCCGACTTCGGGTAACGCGCCGCAGGCGACGAACCGCGGGCGGAGCGATGTGTTCATCGCGAAACTCAACCCTGCGGGAACGGCGCTGGTGTGGTCGACGCTTTTGGGCGGCACGAAGAGCGAGGAGCCGACGGGGATTGCCGTGGACGCGCAGGGCGCGGCCTATGTGACCGGCCACACGAGCTCGAATCTGGGCTTCCCGGTGACGGCCAGCGCCTATCAGCGAACGTATGGCGGTTCGGCGGCGCAGCCCATACTGCCGTTTGGGGACGCGTTTGTCGCCAAACTGAATCCCGATGGCGGGGCGTTCGCCTATGTGACGTATCTGGGCGGGAACCGGGACGACGTGGCCGGCGCGATCGCCGTTGATGCGCAAGGCAACGCCTATGTGGTGGGAAGCACGCTATCGACGAACTTCCCGGTCACGGCGCAAGCGGTGGGCCCGACGTTTCGGGGCGGCGTGCAGAATACGATCTTTCCGGGCGGCGACGGATTTGTGACGAAGTTGAATGCAACGGGCAGCGCGCTGGTGTATTCGACCTATCTTGGGGGCAGCCAGGACGACTGGGCGAGCGCGGTCACGGTGGATGCCGGGGGGAATGCGTGGGTAACGGGCGCGACGCTGTCGAGCAATTTTCCGGTGAGCCAGGATGCCACGCAGCGCACCTATGGCGGGACGGACCCGGAGGCCAACTTCGCCACGGGCGATGCGTTTGTCGCGCAGGTCAACCCAGGGGGTACGGCGCTGGTGTTCTCGACGTTCCTGGGCGGGGTGAGCGACGATCTCGCGATGGGCGTGGCTCAGGACCGGGGAGGTTCGGTCTATGTGGCGGGCAGCACGCGGTCGCGCAACTTCCCGACGACGGCGGGCGTGGTGCAGGCGCAGTACGGAGGGGCCAACACGGTGGTGATCCCGCTGGGGGACGCGTTCCTGACCAAGTTCAACGACACGGGCGGGGGCGGCGGTGGGGGCGGACCGGTGAGCATCGCCGGGGTGGCCAGCGCGGCCAGTTACGCGGGCGGGGGCGTAGCGCCGGGCGAGATGATTGTCTTCACGGGGACGAACATCGGGCCGAACACGCTGACGATGTTCACGCTGAACGCGGCGCGGAACACGGTGAACAATTTGGTGGCGGGTACGCGAGTCCTGTTTGATGACGTGGCTGCGCCGTTGATCTACGTTTCGGCCGGACAGTCGAGCGCGATGGTTCCTTACTCCGTGGCGGGACGGGCCAATACCCAGATGGTGGTGGAGTATAACGGCGTGCGGTCGGCGCCGGTGACGCTGCCGGTACTGTCAGCCAAGCCGGCGCTGTTTGCGGCGAACTCGTCGGGCCGGGGTCCGGGGGCGATCCTCAACGAAGACTACAGTCTGAACACCGCGGGCACGCCGGCGGGCAAAGGCAGGATCATCCTGTTGTATGGCACGGGAGAAGGGCAGACGCGGCCGGCGGGTATCGACGGACGGCTGGCGCTGACCCAGCTTCCTGTTCCGGTGTTACCGGTCTCGGTGACGATTGGGGGGATCGCCGCCGATGTGCTGTATGCGGGCACTGCGCCGCAGAATGTGGCCGGATTCTTCCAAATGAACGTCAAGGTGCCGGAGAATGCACCGTCGGGAGCGCTGGAGGTGATTGTCACGGTGGGCGGGGTTCGGAGCCAGACGGGGCTCACGGTGGCGGTGCGGTAACGCGGGCGGCCGGGAGTTGTCGGAAGGCGGCCCGGTGATAGAATCGCGGCCATGCGGTGGCTACTGTGGTTAGGGTTGAGCGCAGCGGCGGTTGCGCAACCGGAACCGCGGGAGCGCGCGCGGGAGATATTGGACCAGGCAGCGGAGATGGTAGGGGCGGCGCAACCGCAGGTGCAAGTGGTGGCGCTCATGCACTTGGGGGACAATTACAGCGCCTTTGATAGGAATCGTGCGCTGGACTTATTGAAGCAGGCTTTCTCGGCGGCGGCCGTGCTGCCTGAGATCCATGGGCGCAACTTCCGAAGCCACCTGCAAAGCGACATTATCCGGCACACGGTGGACCTGAACCTGGACGAAGCGATCAGGCAGTGGAAGCAGATGGGCGCGCCGAGCGATCAGGCGTTAGAAGGGGTGATCCGGCGATTACTGGCCGGAAAGGATGTCGCACGAGCGATCGGACTGATTCGCGAAGCCAGTTGGGGGGAAGGATTTGGGTGGGAATCACTGAAGGCGGTGCTGGGGCATCTGGAGGCTTCGGACCCGCGCACGCCGTCGCTCCTGCAACTGGCGCGGGAGAGCTTTGAGAGAAACCCGGACGAACGGTTTGGCCGGCTACTGGGTAGGTACTGGCAGACGCTGCCTGCCGAGGCTGTGCAGGCATGCCTGAAGAGTTACGCCGATTGGGTTGTGAGCGAAAAAGACGACGCTGTGTGGACTGTCCATATCGCGACGTCGCGGGGCACGGCCGCTTTCACTGACCGTAAGGACTATAACCTGTTCTACGTAATGCCTGCCATGGAGGCGGTGGATCCGGATCTGGCAAAAACGCTATTGCTGAAGCGTCCGCTGCTTCAAGCGGCCTTGAAGCAGTTTCCGTTGGCGGAAGCGTCGATGATCACCAAGGACGGAGAGGCTGTAAGTATCTCGGTGGGGTCGAGCGACAAACGCGACAACGAGCGTGACGGCGCCGGCAGGCTGGATAGCCTGGCGTTCAGCAGAAAGGCGCTGGCGATGCAGAAGATGAAGGACGATCCGGCCGCGGCACTGGATCTGGTGGCCACGATTCCGACGGCCGAGGCGCAGGCGGATGTGCTGGGGGCGGTAGCTTCGTCGGTGGGAACGGCGGACCCGGGGAAGGCGCGGGCGGTTCTCAACCAGGCGATGAAGTTACTGAAGGAGGTGAAACAGTGCCGGCGGCGGATTCCGATCGAGATCCAGCTCGCCGAAGCGTTCTTCCGCATTCAGGATCATCCGGCAGCGTGGGACGCTTACGGCCGCGCGATTTCGGACGTGCTGGAACTGCTGGGAGAGGACACGGACAAGGACGGTCCGAATGAGGCGTTGAAAGAAGAGTGGCCGTCAACGCAGTTGGGGCGGCAGGTGGTGCGGTCGGCTACGCGGCAGTTTGGGATGAATGCGGAACCAGTGCTGTTGAAGGTGGTGGATGTGGAATTGAATCTGCTGTTAAGGATTGAGATGGCGCAGGCTTTGCTGGGCCGGCCGTTTCGCGAGGGGCGGACTTCTGTGTTCCGTTGATGGGCGTGGGCGAGATCGGACAGCGGGTGAAACGGAATCGGGGCGATCCGCCGTTGTTCAGAAGGAACTCGCACTTCTCGAAAAGACCCTGCTTGCTGAATTCAAAACCAAGTTGAAGAGCAAGACCAAAAAATAGCGCCCTGCGCGATGCCGCGTGTGCAACCGCTCCGCCACGCATCGTTTTCGGCTGCCGCCGAGATGTGGCGCGCCGAACTGCTGGAGGTGTATCAGGACCCGGCGATCCTGCCCCCGAAGACTCCCCCGCTTCTTCCGCGACATCGTCTACCGGCGTTTGTGAATCCTGGTGGGTTGTCCAGGCGGGGCCAATGCTCGCAGCCATGATGGGGCTTGCGCACCAGCACATTGCTCCTCTGTTCGTGCGGCCCGGGTTTCGCTAGAGCCGCCGACGGCCTTCCATGAGGCGGCCTACCAGTAGAGCTTCAACGCCACCTGCATTTGCCGCCAGGTGTTCGCCTGGTCCTGCACCACGCCGAAGTTATTGGCGTTGAGGTTGGTGCTGCCCGTACCGAAGACGGTCCGGTTGAACAGGTTGAAGGCTTCCCAGCGGAAGTCGATCCGGCGGGTTTCGCCAAGCGCGAAGGACTTGGCGAGACTGATATTCTCGTTGAAGTTCGGGAAGGTACGTACTTTGGGGTTGTAGCGCGTCGCATTGCCGAAGGCGATCGGCTGTGCGGCGGCCGGGAAGGCGGCCGGGTTCAGGAAACGGTCCGTGCCGGGATCGAAACTCGCTCCGGCAAGCGGGGCGCGCCAGTTGTCGTAGGACGTGATGGTGGGCCGCGTCACGCCGTTGAAGATCGTCAACGGATTGTTGCGCGTGAGGGCCACAGGGAAGCCCGAGAAGTAGCTCTGGATTCCGCTAATGCGCCACCCGCCGAGGACCCCGTTCACCACACCGCCGTAGTTCATCCACCGCCGGCCTTTGCCGATCGGGAGTTCGTAGATGGTGCTCATCTTCACCGCGTGGGTTTGATCGAAACGACCGATCGACTTCTCGAGCCTGCGATTGTACTGGTCCTGCGAAGTCGTGCTGGCGTCGTAGCTATCGGAATCCGTCAGGATCTTCGAGAGGGTGTAGTTCCACTGGAACGTCAAGCCGCCCGAATACCGGCGCTCCATCTTGAGCACCATGGCGTGATAGGTGGAATGGCCGCTCTTGTCGCCGCCCTGTGCGCCGGTAACCACGTTGAGGTACTGCGGATACGGCCGCAGCGACTGGGCCACGTTGCGCGTTGTGCGCTGGACACTGGCGTTAGTGAAGTTCGGGTAGGGAAGGCCGATGCCTGCCTGGGTGGCCGCGGGGCCGCCGGCCGCCGAGGTCAGCAGGGTCGCCGTTTGCGCCGGACCGAACCGCTGCACGAGGGCGTCGTAGATCGGCGTAGGTAACTGGTTGATGTTCACCAGTCCGGTCTGCAGGTGCGAACCGACCGTGGCGTTGTAGGCCGCTTCGAGCACGGTGCTGTTCGATAGCTGCCGCTGCATGGAGAACGTCCAATAGAGGTTCTCGGGAGACCGCACGGCGTCCGCCAACTGCCAGTGATCGACGTTCTGGTTGTTCTGGAAATCCGGGCGCAGATCGGGAGGAAGCGGATAAGCCGGGAGTCCGTCGTCGAGCCGGAACGCGCGCGTGATGCCCTGATCGAGCGAGGCAAACGAGTAAGAGCCGATGAAGCCGGCGTAGTGACCCGAACCCGCTACTACCGTCACTTTGCTGAACGAACGGCCGAACGCGGTGCGGAGCACAGTCTTCGGGTTCAGCGTGTAGGCGAGACCGAGGCGTGGTCCCCAACCGGAATACCAGCCCGGCACCAGCGTCCGCGTCCCTTCGCGGCCCGGGCCGAAGCCGGCGAAGCGCAGAGCGCCCGGAAAGTTGACGGCGGGATTGATGCGGTCTGGCGTGAAGTCGGAGTATTTGTCGCCTTCGTTTTCAACCGGCGGCAACGTGAATTCGTAGCGCAGTCCAAGGTTGACGGTGAGACGATTCGACACGCGCCAGTCATCCTGAGCGTAGAAGCCGTAGTAACGATAGAGCTGTGAGATGAAGCGATTGGTTTCCGTTGCGCCGCCCGAGGCTTCGCCGAGCAGGAAGCTGGCAAATGAACTGCCGCTGTTGAACGCCGTGGCGCCGGGAATGGACGTTCCCTGGAAGCTGAAGCTCGCCTGGCCCATGATGTTTTGTTGACCGTAGCCGTTGGCGCGCTGGCTTTGGAACGCTCCGCCGAATTTCAGCGTATGCGAGCCCTTGATGTAGCTCATGTCGTTCTTGATCGCCCACAGCGGCTGCTCCGTACCGTTAAATGAGGTCGCACCCCAACCGCTGAATTCGCTGAACGCGGCGTTCGGGAAGTTGACGTCGCAATCCGGCACGTTCTTCATGCAAAGCTTGTCTTTCCATCCGCCGGTGGCGTTGGCGGACGAGCTCACTTTGTAGAAGAGATTGCCGCCGATCGAGAAGTGGTTGAGCAGGCGCGGGCTCAGCGTCCAGTCATGCGCCACGCGATAGGCTTCGGTTTCGAAGGTCTGCACCTGGCCGTTCCACAGGGGCAGCGGCAGTCCCGGAGGTCCGCTGGGTCCGACGGCCTGATTGAAGTTGCTGTTGTTGTAGAAGAATGCCAGGTGATGTGACGAGTTGATGTTGTGGTCGACCTTCAAGCTGTACTTGTTCTGCGGAGAGACAATGGAGCCGCCCGTGGCGATGTAGTTGTTTCGAATGTAGTCGATCGTTCCCGGTGCTCCGCCACGATTGGGCTTGACGGGCTGGCCGAACGCGGACCAAGTCTTCGCGAAGGGGCTGAAGCGGCCGGCGGGAATGCGGTTGTTCGGGAAGGCGTCGCGTATGAGTCCGCCGCCGGCTGGGTTGGCGCGTTGCGTAGAGGGGTCGTAAATCACCAGGCGCTGGTTGGCCGGGCTGACCAGGTTCGTGAAATCGCCGTCGTACATTTCCGGGGTGGGCACAGTGAAGATGGCGTCGTTGGAACCGACGCGATTGCGGAATCCTTCGTAAGAGAAGAAGAAGAACGTCCTGTTGCGCCCGTTGTAGATCTTGGGGATCGACAGGGGGCCGCCCGCGGTGGCGCCGAAATCGTTTTGGCGATACACGGCGCGGCGAGGCGAGAAGAACCCGCGCGCATCCAGCTTTTCGTTCCGGAGGAAGTCATAGACGACACCGTGATACTGGCTCGTACCCGACTTCGACGAGAAGGTCATGATCCCGCCGCCAGCCTGTCCGTACTCGGCCTTGAACCCGTTCGTGTCCACCGCGAACTCAGTAATCGCTTCGAGCGAAGGCGCGTTGTAGGCGATCTCAACCGCATCGGCCGAGCGATTGGTCGCCACGGAAACACCGTCGAGCGTCGCTTCCCATGCGCGGGCCTGTCCCCCTCCGAGCGCGAGTTGTCCGCCGCCGCCCCGAGCTTCCGGCGCCACCGACACCAGGTCGAACGGACTGCGAAGCGCGCCGCCCACGACGAGCGGCAACTCGTCGACCAGTTTGTTCTGGACGGCCGTGCTGATCTTGGCGTTTTCGGTTTGCACTTGCGCAATGTCTGCCGTGACCTCCACGGTCTCGGTGACCTGTCCGACTTCAAGCCGCGCATCGGCGCGGACGGTCGCGGAAGCGGTCAAGACGACTCCTTCGCGTGAAACCTTCTTAAAGCCTTGCGCGGAGAACTCCATGCGGTAGTTGCCCGGCGAGAGATTGGGAAGGTTGAAGTCACCGTTGGTCTCGGTTGTAGTTTGCGTCGACTGGCCGGTGGCAATGTTGGTAATCGCGACCGCCGCTCCAGGAACGGCGGCGCCGGAGCTGTCAGTGACCACGCCGGTAATGTTTCCCCGTTCGGTCTGCGCAAACGCGGCAGCCGTCAGGACGAGCATCAGACAGAGATGTTTCATCGGAACCCCCCTAATTCGAACTTTCGCATTCTATCGCAGAAAACGCGCCGCATGGACTCTTCAGG
>JAEUQD010000865.1 GCA_016789925.1 Bryobacterales bacterium
AAACGCCTGCTCGAGGATCTGACCCGCCAGTATCCGCGGAATAGGTTATTGCGCTTGGAATTAGAGAAACTGCGCAAGCGCTACCCGGGGAGTTAGGTTTTTCGCTACGACTCCGGTACGCTTCCGGGCGATCACGCGGCTTGGCGCCGCCGAGAACCAGCGGGCAGAGCCGGTTGGCAGGCACCGTAACGCCCCTTCGATCCGGTTAGGCGACAAACATAGAGTGCGCCTACACTCTCCTGGCGTTCAGGTCGTATAGTGGTCGAAGTGCCACCGGGACGGCTGACGGGCGGACGCCGACGAGAGCGCATTCGGTCAGCAGGCCAACCATTTCAGAAGTGAATTCGCAGCGTGTATTGCACTTCGCGTCCTCGGTTTGCTTGACTCATGGTTCGGCCGAATAGCGGGCTCAGCACATTTGCGACTGGATCTGAAGGGACAAAGCTGTTGGTCAGGTTGTAGGCCTCACCCTTGAATTCGAGCTGGAAACGGTCCCGAATCGGGAAGTACTTCGATAAAGTGATGTCCAAGGTCCACATCTTGGGACCGACAAGACCGTCGATGAACCAGGGATTCTCCCGTTTGGTGTATGCGGGCAACTGGCGGAACTTGGAGGTGTCGAACCAGCGCTCGCGGGTGCGGCTGTCGAGCGTAGGATCACCACCCGCAAAGACTGCGGGGAAATTGCGGAAGCTCAGCGGCGTCCCGGAGTTCAGCATGAAGAGCCAGCTTGTGGACCATCCGCCGACAATCCGGTTAGCGAGGGGATGCACCGCATTTAGCAAGTGGCGGCCTTTGCCGAAAGGCAAGTCGTAGGTGCCCGCGCTGGTGAGCCGGTGGCGGGGAAAGCCGGTGTTCTGGTAGGTGAAGCGGCCCGCGTACTCGTCATCGATGTTGAAAAACTCGGTGCTGAAATCGCGGTTGTAGTTGTACGCCCACAAGAAACTGTAGCCTGCGGCGAACGTCTTCTGGGCCCCCAATTGAAGGGCGTAGTAGTGGTTCTTCCTCCCGTTGGTGTTGTTCTGGCTGAGCGCGCCGTAGTGCGGATATGGCTTGAGCAGATCGCGGACGAGAACCTGGCGCTGGTTGCGCAACGGTCCGGGAAACTTGTCCGGCGTGAGGTACTGATAAAACGGATTGTCCACGCGGCGGTCGAGCTCGGCTTTGTACTGGTAGTTGAGGGCCGGATCCATGAGGTTCGGCCGCCAACTGAAGGGCAAATCGCGACCCATGTTCACGAAGAAGGTGGCGTCGAAATCTATCTGACCGAGCATTTGCCGTTGAAGAGAGATGTTGTAGCGATCATTGACCGCAGAGCGCAACTCCTGCTCGTTCCAACTCGCGGTGTCGCCCAGGTTCGTGTAGCGGCCGCGCGCCTGCCCCACGGGAAGAATTAGCGGATTGGAGGCTGGAAAGGGATTGCTCAGACGGGCCTGAGGAACGCCCTCGATCGCCGGCGCGACATTCGTCGCCGCGCTGTAATAGGGCATAGCAATGGGGCGTAATGTGTTTCCGATGATCAGCGGGGGAACCACGTATCGGGCAAAGCCGGCGCGCACGGCCGTATTGTCGCTCAGCCGGATGGCGATGCCGGCGCGCGGTAGGAACACGTGCCGGTTTGTATTGAACATGCGACGGTGCTTTTCATCGCTGAACACCCACGCGCCGCTAAACTTGTGCGGCTGATTCATGAGGGCGCGGACGCCTGAGGGAATCTGCGGAGGCGATTGATGCATCTCCCGAATCGAAGCGTCCAGATCCAGATGCCGCGAGAGCCGCGGATAGCCTCCCAAGTCATGAGGCGCGGTCTCATATTCATACCGAAGGCCCAAATTCAACGTGATCCTCGGCGTCAGCTTTATGTCGTCCTGCACGAAGCCCGCGTAGTAACTAACGCCGAGTCTCTGGTACGACGCCAATTGGGCAACAGAGTTGTTGTCGATCGCGCCCAGAAGGAAAGTGGCCCACTGGTCTCCGCTGCGGCGCGTATCGGGGTTGATGAACGTGTTGGCCGTCAGAGCCTGCTGAATGTTGAAGCGCATCAGCGCGGGAAACATCCCGTCGGAATGATGCAAACGGCTTTCTCCGCCTGCTTTCCAGCCGTGCTTGCCGCTAGTGTGGCGCATGGAACCGGAGTAAGCCCAGTGGCGGGGGTGTTGGTACCAGTAACTCGCGTTGCCCAAATTGAAGCCGCCAACGCTAATGCCCGGATAGTAAATGGCCGGCATCTCGCGGATGTATGGCTTGTACCAGGGATTGTCAGGCCAGAATTCGGCCAGGCCGTCTTCACCGATTTCGCTGCCGTCGTAATCGTCTTCCAGCGACGAGTAACTGCCGCGGAAGTTAAACACCATATTAGGCCGCGCGATCCACACGAAGTCGCCGGCGATGTTGCGGTTATTCATGATCCCGCCATCCATCGGCACCGCCCGCGAACTTGCGTAGTTCTCCGAATCCAGGTCCGTGCGAACCCGGCTGTAGCGGACGAACATCTTCCAGGCGTCGCTGATGTTCCAGTCGACGCGTTCAGAAAAGTTCCAATAGCGGATCGGCATTGCGTAGCCAGTTTGGAAATTATTCTGCCCGGCGAAACCGGTTCCTGGCCCGTTGGGTTTCCATACGTCCTGCAGGATGCGTAGGGCAGTGAGATCTATCCGGGCTTGCGGAGTGCGATTGGCGGGAAACGGGGTGCGGGTGACCGCGCCGGTAGCGGCGTTGAAACCCGTGGTCCAGGGGTCGAAAATGGCGCACAAGCCTCCGTCGCCGTTCAGTGACTGCGAAAAATCGCCTTCCCGCTCCAGGTCCGTGGGCAGCGTGCCTTGGGCGATCCTGGGCTCTGTCTGGCGCCAGGCTTCATAGGCGGTGAACGCAAACAGTTTGTTTTTGCGGATTGGGTGCCCTACAGTGCCGCCCCAGATGTGGTTGCGAACCTGGTTAGGAGTGTTGGTGACCGAGTTGGTGAGGGCGTTGAGCGCCGGGTTGCGGCCGAAATAATAGGCGGTGCCATGCCATTCATTTGTGCCCGATTTCGTGCCCAGGCTCAGAATCCCTCCGGCGCTGTGGCCGAACTCGGCGTCGACGCTATTTTGCTGGACCGAGAATTCCTGCACCGCATCCATGGGCGGAGAGTAGGAGCCTTTGGGACCAATTTGACTGGGAGCGCCGTCGATCAGCAGATCGTTCTTCGTACCCGTGTCTCCTCCCACGTCGATGCTGCTGGATGACCACATGAAAAACGGATTTCTCGTGCTGGGGAAGCGGTTGACGACAGCAGGATTGAGCAAGGCCAGCGTGAATGGATTCCTGGCCACTATTGGAGCTATCCGTTACAATGCCCTGGATCTTTGCTCGGTAGTCCTGAGCCCGACCTGAGCCCGACAGTCGTCGGGGATAACCAAAGTAAGCGCCGCACATGCGATGCTTGGAACTTGTAGCCTTGGCCGCCTCACTGAAAGTTCTCCACCAGCATCAAGTCGCTGCGGATAATTTGGGCGAACGAGTACAGAAGAAATCGGCCGTCCGGGGATACGGAGACCCCCGGTTGCCCTGCCCCTTCCACTGGCGCAATCGTGGTCACTTTGCCCGTCTGGAAGCTGAGAAACCGGATCGACGTAGCATAAGACGAGCCATCATCGGTGGGCGCTTTGAAATAAATGCCTGAAGCGGTCACCGTAAACTGAAGCCGGATGAGGGAATCGAGAATCTTTACCTCTTCACCGCCGCTTACCGGGATCCTCCACAAGGTCGAAGCCCCGGTAGACGCTCCGATGCTCTTGGTATAGTAGACGAACCGGCCGTCCGGGGATTCGAAGCTTGCAGGTTTGCCTCCCTGCCTCGTGATTTGAATTGGTTCGCCTCCGTCTGCCGCCATCTTCCAGATCTGACGCTCTCCGCTGCGGGTCGAAACGAAATAGATCCAACGTCCATCGTGAGACCAACTACCCGCCGCATCGGCGGCTGGATGGTGAGTCAGGCGGCGCAATCCGGATCCGTCCGCATTGATCACATACAACCCGAACTGCTTTTCCAGCGTCGAATCAAAAACAAGGCGCTGCCCGTCCGGAGACCAGCGCGGGGAGCCAATTAACGGAGCTTCCAGCGTAGTCAACTGAGTGGAGTTCGAACCGTCGCTGTTCGCTACCCATAAGGCCGGATGTCCCGACCGGCGGGAAAGGAATATAATTTTCTGGCCGTCAGGGGAGTACTGAGCCGCCCAGTCGAACCGCGTCGAAGTGATCAGCTTCACGGGACGAGCGCCGGTGTTGTGCAGATCGAGACGCCAGATATCCGCATCGACAAGGAAATCGCTGTAGACCAGGCGCCGTCCGTCGCGCGAGATCACCGCTTCGCGAGCGCTAGTGGAAGGTATTGGAAAACGTCGCGGCACGCCGACGGCGCCTTGGTACTGGGGCAGCGGCATTGTCCACACGCCGGATTCCCCTGGCCCTCTGAATAGTAGCGGGGAGAAGATGATCTCACGCCTGTTGGTAGTCCAGCGGATATCGCCGAGATTCGCAAGCCGCGCCTCGCCGATCGCGAAGCAGTTCGGCTCCCCAATCGCAGTGAAATTACTGGACATCTCCAGAGTGCAGAGTTTTCCCAGGGTCCCGGACTGGTTTCGGGAGAACGCTAACATGTGTCCGTCAGAGGAGATCGCGCCGGCCACATCGCCGAGGGAAGCCGGCGGCGGGAATGTCAGGCGCTTTTCTCGCCGCTGTCCACCGAGATAAGAAAAAGACTCGATGCCTCGTCCCCAGGGAGTCGATCCGCCGTGAGGAGCCACTTATCGTCAGGCGTCCATTCTAAGAGTGGCGCCCTGTCATAACTGCCCAAATAGCCAGGGTTCATCTCTGCTACGTAGCGCGCCGGTCCGCCTGTGGGTGGAATTCTCAAAACCGCGGCTTTTCTACCGGTTGTGGCGCGGAGGAACGCAATCCATCGACCGTCAGGCGACCAGGCGGGCCGGAAATCCTGAGCGGCGTCGAAGGTGAGGCGCAGGCTCCTGTCGGTGCCGATCACCTTGACGTAAATGTCGAGGTTGTCCTGCCGTTCACCATCCCAGGCGAACGCGACTTGATTGCCATCGGGAGCAAAAGAGGGATGCAACTCCAACCCGGGATAGCTCGTAATGGGCACGACCGTCGGGGAAGGCACGACATTACCCTGCTGGTTCAGTCGCCATCCTAGACTAGCCCGCCGGCGATCAGTATCAGGGCCGAGAGCGCTCCTGCCAAGATCGGACCTCGATGCCGCACCAGCCAAGGCTCGGCCGCAGGCTTCTCCGTGGTGGCCGCGGGGATAAAGCGGTAGCCCTGTTTGGGCACTGTCTCAATGTAAGTGTGTTCGGCGGGACTCTCCCCGAGCACCTTGCGAAGCATCGAGATGTTCTGGGTCAGGTTGCCCTCTTCGACGAAGGTGTCCGGCCAGACCGCCTTCATCAGTTCGTCCTTGCCGACTATCCGCCCGGAGTTTTCGACCAGCACCAGCAGCGTTTGGAAGACCTTCGGAGTCAGGGAAATGACCTGGTCCTCCCGCAACAAGACCGTCTCACGGGATCCAAGCGGAACGGACCGAATTCGTATAAGGGCTTGTCCTCCTTATGCATATCGCTCTTTGAGGAAATTTGAGAAAACCTCATGGCGCTCTACAACGATTCTTGATCGGTCAGGCGGCTACCCTTCGGCAATTGAGCCGGACGGCGTTTCAAAGATTGGATCGGATTCCCGAGCCGCCGGCAGTGGAGCGTTCGTGAGCAGAGTTTATCGAAACAAGGGATGGTGGCTGCTTTTCGTTTGTGGAATGGCTTGTGCCGGGCAGGCGTCCTGGGAAGAGTCGATGCGCCGCGGCAGTGAGCTTTCCGCCCAGGGACAGTTCATAGAGGCGGAAACCGCCTTGTTAAGCGCCTTGCAGGCGGCAGAGGCCTTTGCCCGGCCTGACCTTCGCTTGGCTGAAACGCAACACCAACTGGGAGTGCTGTACAGGGAACTTGGCAGACTGCCAGAGGCTGAGAAATGGTACCAGCGATCGCTGTCGGCATGGAAAGAGAGCGTCGGAGAACGAGATCCTTCTTTAACCAAACCGCTGGTCAGTCTTACGTCGCTGTATCTTGAAAGGGGCCTGCACGGCAGGGCAGAGAGGCTTCTTGATCCCTGGTTGCGTAACTCCACGCTTACCGTCAATCCAGCCGATAGGCTATCGGTTAGTCTCCTGCATAATTTCGCGGCGTTGCAACATGTCCAGCGCAGGTACTCCAGAGCAGAGGCGTTGTACAGCCAGGCGCTGAAGGCTGCCGAACGTGTCTTCAGCCCGCAAAGCCAAGAAGTAGCGCTGCTTCTGAACAATCTCGGCATGCTTTTCGTGGAAAGCGGAAAGCGCAAAGAGGCTCGTTCTCATTTGGAGCGAGCTCTGGCGATCTGGGAAAGGTTGCTCTCTCCTAACCATCCTGATTTGGCCCGGGCTTTAACGAATTTAGCCACATTGTATTGTTCAACTGGCCAGTACGCTCGGGCCGAACCTCTCTTTCAGCGGGCACTCGCGCTGGCCGAAAGCAACCTGGGAGCCGAGAACCGCCTGGCAGGGCAGATCCTAACGGAATACGCCCTGCTGTTGCGCAAGACAAAGCGGAAGGACCAAGCCAAAGTGCTTGGAGCTCGTGCCAGAGCCATTCGCCAGAGCCATGCCCCAGGAGACCTGGGAAGGCACA
>JAEUQD010000868.1 GCA_016789925.1 Bryobacterales bacterium
GAGTCCGAGTAGGTCACGCTCTGGATTCCCAGCCTCACCGCGCACCGCGCATTGCCAGGCACATCGAAGTAGTTCCCGCCGCGGCACACCGGGCGCGATACGCTGCGCAACGCCGGGTTTTCATAGTGGATCTCTTCGTGACCACCCGTCGGATCGAAGTGATCGATCACAAACTCCCACACGCCCCCGCACATGTCGGCCAGTCCGAAGCCGTTGCGGCCCTTCTTACCGTAGTGATCCACGGGTGAGACGAACGCATACCCGTCGCTCCACGGCGCCTTCGCCAGCGGCCACGTCTTCTTCCGGCCTGGCAGGAAGTCGATGGCGGAGATGTTCAGCCGGCCTTCGCCTTCCTCGATCTCATTTCCCCACCAGAAATAGAGGCTCTCCTTGCTGCCGCCGCGGCATCCGTACTCCCACTCGGCCTCCGTGGGCAGGCGGTATTCCAGACCCTCGGGCAACCGGCCCGCCTTGCGCTCCCGCTCGGTCAGCCAGCGGCCAAACGCCTTCATGTCGTTGTAGCTCACCGAGACGACGGGAAAGACATCCCGGTTCGGGAAACCCCAGTTCGGATCGCGCCAGCTCTTACCCGGCATCGACTTCCACGGATGCACCACCTTCTTCGTCAACTGGTAGCCATCCCATTGCGGATCGAAGACCTGCGTCTTCCCGCCCGGCTTCTCGGCATCGGTCACATATCCCGACTCCTCGACAAAGCGCCGGAACTGTCCCACGCTGACTTCCGTGCGGCCCATCCAGAAGCCTTGCTTCACACGCGTCAATCGTGGCTTCTCGCCTTCGAACGACTCGCGTGTCGTCCCCGGCGCAGCTCCCCCTTCAATGCCCGTAGCCCACTTCTTCTCCTCCGGCGTACTGCCCATCATGAACTCACCCGGCGGCAGGTACACCACCTCCAACGTGACACCGCGTCCGAGGTCGACGCGCTTGGAATCGCCCGTCGCCGGTTCAGCGGCATCGAGCGGGACCAGCGAAGTGAGCAACAGAGAGGTGAGGACTGTAAAGTTGTGTTTCATAGGCCGGGACACTGCAAGCCAGTGTAGTCTATAAACAGTCAGCTGGATGCATCTCAAAGAACAGAAGGACCCTTATGAATTCGAACGAAACCAAGACCGTCGCTGATTTTCTCATTGCCGATTTCGAGTACGAAATGCAGACGACTCTGCGGGTGATTGACGCCGTTCCCACCAGCCATCTCGACTACCGGCCCGATGACAAGTCCAAGACCGCCCTGGGACTCGTCCGCCACATCACGCTGGAAGACGAGTGGCTTCTCAACTGCATCGCCAACGGCGAATTCACTCCACCCCCTGACGATTCCGACGCCTGCGGCATCATGGACCCGGCCGGCGCCATCGCCCGGTACAAAGAAAAAGTTCCCGCCGCCCTGAATCGCGTCCGCGCCATGACCGGCGATGAACTCAGCAAGGTGATCGATCTCTTCGGCATGGTCCAGGCGCCCGGAGTCACCTTTCTGGCGATGACCGTCAAGCATTCCGTCCATCACCGCGGCCAGCTCAGCACCTATCTCCGCCCGATGGGTGGCAAGGTCCCGGGAATCTACGGACCTTCCGCCGACACCCAGTAGCCGCTCCAACCGGACGACAACGCCCATGATCACCAATCAGCAATCCGGCACCCGGATTGACGAAGTCGCGGCTGGCATCTACCGGATCAATACGCCGCTCGACGTCATCCCGGGCGGCTTCACGTTCAATTCCTACCTCATCGTCGACGACGAACCTCTCCTGTTCCACGCGGGCTACCGGAAGCTGTTTCCGTTCACTGCGGAGGCAGTGAGCAAAGTGATACCGGTTGAGCAACTGCGCTTTATTGGTGGATCCCATTTCGAAGGAGACGAATTCGGCGCACTCAACGACTTCCTGACGGCCGCCCCGGAAGCCACTCCGTTTGGCTCGGACGTCGGCGCACTCACCTCCCTCAACGACTTCGCGGTCCGGCCCGCCCGCGGCCTCGTGGATGGCGAGGAGCTTTCCATCGGTGGCCGCCGGATGAAGTGGCTCTACACGCCGCACGTACCGCACGGTTGGGATTGCGGTGTCCTCTTTGATCTGTCCACGAAGACCCTCCTGTGCGGAGACCTGTTCACGCAACCGGGCGCGAACATGCCGGCCGTGACTGAATCGGAGGTGCTCACCGCCAGCGAAGGAATGCGCGGCATGATGGACTATTACGCGCACGCCACAAGCACATCGACAATCT
The DNA here is from genome assembly GCA_016789925.1 of Bryobacterales bacterium. GTDB lineage: Bacteria > Acidobacteriota > Terriglobia > Bryobacterales > Bryobacteraceae > JADLDI01. The sequence goes on from JAEUQD010000868.1 coordinate 2,242, forward strand.
TGGAGCGCCTGGCCGGTTTCCAGCCGGCGCTACTCGCCTGTCAACACGGAAGCGCCTATCGCGGCGACGGCGCCGCCCTGCTCCGCGAGTTAAGGGCCACGCTCGAGAAGGCGACCTCGTAAATGACTGCAAAAAAGATCCCGTAATCCGAGCCGCTCGCGTTTCTTTGCGTCCTTTGCGTCTTTGCGAGAGTCAGAGATGAGCTGCTGTGAACGGAAACGCCATTGGTGCAGACGTTACCCCAGCCCCCAACCCTGTCAGTTTTCAAAAGGGCGTGGCGAGGTTTTTTCACAGCCTCGCGAGGGAGCGGTTCTTGGGTTTTCACAGACCTTTGAGCGACCGGTTTCCGGCCGGCGAGACCGAATCTTGCGCCGGAGAGGAGCCAGCATGGTGACATGGTGCGGCTTGCCGCCAACACTCGCGAACTGATCGAACGGATCGAGGCGGCCAAGAGGCAGCCCTTAGAGGGCGCGGAATGGTACCCGTACGACAGCTTCGGGAACATCGAGTTCCTCGCGGAACTGCTGGAGCGGACGGGTGAGCCGCAGGAACGAAGGTTCCCGGCTGTCCTGGATGTCGGATGCGGGGATGGGGATCTGTCGTTTCTGTTTGAGTACTTGGGCAGCCAAGTTGTCGCCGTCGACTATCCGGAAACAAACTACAACCGGATGCGGGGCGTCCGGACGTTGAAGGAGTGGCTTGGATCGAATGTGGAAATTGTTGAGGCAAACCTCGAATACGGCTTGTCGGTTCTGGGCAAACGGCGATTCGATCTGGTGCTTTTCGCGGGAGTGCTGTACCACTTAGAGAATCCGTTTCGAGCGTTACGCGATGCGCGGATGCGGGCGCGAAACTGCTTCTTGAGCACGCGAGTCCTGAGCCGGATTCCCGGGGGAAATGCAGACGAGCAGGCGATAGCGTACCTGGTGCAGGAGGATGAGTTGAATGCGGACGCCACCAATTACTGGCTGCTGTCGCCGAAGGCCGTCGAGCGAATCTGCCGGCGATGCGGATGGAAGGTGGTGGAGTCCGTGCAGGCGGGGGCGGAGGATGTACGTTTCTACTGCTGGCTCGCCCGTTTAGACCCGTTCACCAACGGGTTGGTCTTGCGGGGAGTGCACGAGCCGGAAGCGTGGAATGAGTGGCGCTGGGTGGAGAAAACGTTCGCGGTGCAATTTGACAATCCGCAAAGACATGCAGGCACGGTCCGCCTGAACGCATCCTATTTACCGGAACGGTGGGAAGTCTGGGGCCCGATTTCCGTTGAGATGCAAGTCCAAGGCGTCTCATCAGAAGTGCGGCGGCTGTCGGAACCGGGGCAGCACGAGTTGAGTTGGCATGTCGAGGAGGGTAGAGAGACGGTGACGGCCGAGTTTACAGTGAGCCACGCAACGCCGCCGAATGAAGTGGATTGCCGCGAGTTATCTCTGGTGGTTTCGTCCGTGCGGTTTTCGAACGCTGGCGAGTTGCGGCGGTGACTTCGCTT